>CAMVYG010000083.1 GCA_947171615.1 uncultured Clostridia bacterium | reverse complement strand
GCCATAAAACCCCTCCTTTCCAAACAGAGTTTGTACTTCTTTGTGAATTTAGAGTTCCATCGAAGGTAGGGACCGACCTCTTTGGCGGAAATTACGGCCCTACAAAATAGCATTTCTATCGCCAATAAATCATAGATCAGCGGTCAATGGAAGTGCCATTTTACAGAAACGCAATTTCCTACAAAACCCACGGACCGTCCGGAGGCCGGTCCCTACATTCGGCTGAGTGCTAACCTATGATTTATCAATCATTTTTACCAGCCTCTATTACACGTTGTCATTGCTGAGCAAAAGATCCTTCGGATCTTCTCAAAGAATCTCGACCAGCAAAAACTAACAGGTGAAAGAACTTTTACCCGTTCACTGAGCAATAATCGAGATCCTTCACCGAGAAGAGGCTTTGCCTCTTCTGTTCAGAGATGACAGTAAGAGAAATTCAATGGCACACTAAAATTATGATTTATCCGGTATACAAAGTGAGAAAAGAAAGCTGCTGTATAGCTCGTCTTTTTCCAAAATGACCGCTTCAGCGGTCATCTATCTAACATCTATGTTTGAGAAAGTCGGTACTTCTCCGTAAGGAGAAGGCGGTCACTGCGTGACCGAGACTTTCTCTCAAGATGATTGCTCCGCAATCATTTATCCAGTATCCAACATCTAAAATCCAAAAAAAGGGGCAGCTTTGCGGCCGCCCCAACTTTCTTATTTCTTTGCTTCGATTTTCCCGTAAATCGGCGTGCTGGGATCATCTGCCTTCGGGCCTTCCGGCCTGGGTGCAGGAGTCTCCCTGGGCTTGCGGGGGCCGTTTCTGCGGTTATCATAGCCACCTCTGCCGCCCCGGGAATCCCTGCCTCTGGAGCCACCGTAACGTTGAGAACGCTCGCCGCCCTCAGGGCCAATGACCACATGGCGGTTCATATCCTCGCCCTCGCTCCAGGATTTTGCACCCTCCACCGTCTGCACGGCAGTGTGAATGATCCTGCGCTCATAAGGGTTCATAGGCTCGAGAGAAGAATTTCTCCCGTACTTTACAGCGCGAAGCGCCATGCGCTTGCCCAAAGCCTCCAGGGTCTCTTTCCGTTTTTCCCGGTAATTTCCAACGTCCAAAGTAATACGGAAATAGGATTCCTCCACATGGTTCGCCACCAGGGAAGCCAGATACTGCAAAGAATCCAGCGTCTCTCCCCGATGGCCTATCACAAAGCCGATATCCTCTCCGCTCAGGCTCAAAGCGGCGCCGGATTCCTCTCTGCTGATGTCCACCTGTACATTCGGCAGACCCATTTCCCGTAAAACAGCTTTCAGATATTCCGCGGCTTTTTCCGCGGGATCGCTGTGGGTTTCAATATATGCCCTCACCTTGGCAGGGCTTCCGCCAAAGAGACCAAATGTCTTTTTTGTAGGCATTTCCAAAATTTCAAATTCCGCTTCCGTGGTATCCACACCCAGCTCCTGGCAGGCGTTGGCAAAAGCCACTTCCACCGTTGCGCCCTGAGCCACAGCTTCTTTTATCATAACCGTTTTTCTTCCTTTCCGTTTACTTTTTCGTTCCTATATAAGCGCTCGAGTCATTGCCGCCCGAGCCGCCTTTTTTCTTTTTGGAATTCTGCTTTTGCTGTTTCCCGCTGTCTTTTTCCTGCTTTTTCTGAGCGCCGGCAGCCAACCTGTCGGCAATCTCCTTCTGTGCTTCCGCGGAAAGAGGACGCACATTGGCTTCCGCCAGCTCCAGGGTAACCGCCCGCTGTGCTTCTGTCATGGCGGTCATTTGAGCAGCGCTGAAATACTTATTGGTTACAACACTCTGCGCCCAGCTGGTCAGGGAGGAAATGATCCAATAGAAACCAACAGCCGCAGGCATGGTATAAGCCCAATATAAGCTGATCAGCGGAAATACCAAAGTCATTACCAGCATACAGCCCATGGGATTTTGCCCGGTGGTCTTTTTCTGGTACATCATGGTATAAACCTGGAAGGCCACGCTGGTCACCAGGGAAAGCACGGGAATCAGCCACAAAAATGTGCTGAAGGCCGCTCCCTGAGGCGTGGAGAGCAGATCCAGGCCAAGGAACTTAAACCCCTTGGAAAAATCCTCTATCTTTGCAATATCCGAGGCGGAAAACATAGTCAGGTTATCCCGCAGCGCACTGAAATTCCGAATGATCTGAAGCTCTGAATAAATGCCTCCGGTAGAGACCATACCGGGGATCTTTGAAATGTATTCCGTCGCCTTGTTTACCGTATCGGAAGCGATGTGCAGCGTATTGGACAACGGCATGATAACAGAATAATAAATACCCAGCATGATGGGAAAGGGAAGAAGGGTGGTCAAACAGCCGTTTGTAGGGCTTACTCCTTCCTTTTCATAGAGCTTCATCAACTCGTCATTATATTTCTGTTTATTATTTGCGTATTTTTTTTGCAGCTCCTTCTGCTTTTCCTGAAGCTTGCTTTGAGAAGCCATGCTCCTCTGCTGCTTCAGAGAGGTGGGGAACAGAGCCAGCTTTAAGATAATGGTAAAAAGAATGATGGCAACGCCGTAATTTCTGAATATGGTATACAGAAACCACAGGAGATATCCGAGAATACTTCCGAAAAAATTAAATATTGCCATGATAACGTAACGGCTCCTCTTTTTCAGCTTCCCAGCCTTTTTTCTTTTTTCTCCGGCACAGGATCATACCCGCCCCGGCTCCAGGGATTACACCGGAGAATGCGCCAAAGGGTCAAAAGACTCCCTTTCAACGCGCCGAAGCGCTCGATCGCCTCGATCCCATACTGTGAACAGGTGGGGATGTATTTACAGGAAGCGGGAGTACGGGAAGAAATAGCAGAGCGGTAAAATTTGATCAGACCGATCAAAATACGCTTCACGAAAAATCCCTTTCCTTTTGCTTTACTTCCTGTCGCGTGAAAACACCTGCAGCAAAAAGCTGCTTTTCCAGCTGCTTTCTTACTTCCGTGCTTTTTTTGTGTGGGGTTTTTCCCCTGGCCACAAAAACCAGATCATATCCTGCGCTTACCCTCGGAGAAAGCTCCCGAAACGCTTCCCGAATCACTCTTCTGGAGCGGTTCCGCATTACGGCGTTTCCGATTTTTTTACTGGTGGTAATGCCTACCCGGATAATTCCCAGCCGGTTTTTTCTTACGTAAGTCACCGCCAGAGGACCTACGAAGCTTTTTCCCTTTGTATAGGCCAGCCGAAAGTCATTATTTCTGCATAGGGATATGATTTTTTCCATACTGATACCGCTTTCCCGGTACACCGCCGACGTCAAAAAAATACAAAACAAAGAAAGGCCACGCGAGGTGACCTTTGAAGCGCCTCTTAGTAAGAAAGGCGCGCTCTGCCTTTTGCTCTGCGGCGTGCAAGTACCTTGCGTCCGTTACGATCGGACATTCTCTTCCGGAACCCATGCTCCTTCTTTCTGTGAAGCTTCTTCGGCTGATAGGTTCTCAACATACTAAAAACCCTCCTTTCGGGCTTCTTTCCCAAAGACGATCAACATTTGATGCCTTGCGATTTAGTATTATACAGTAATCCTGCCGCCCCTGTCAACAAAATTTTTTACTCTTTGCTCCGGAAAAACAGCGGTTCTTTTCTTTCCCCATTTCTTTTTCTTAAAAATCTAATATCAGTAGCGTTCTGGAAAAAGAAAAACACAATAAATTGTGCTTTTTACCGGAAAACGAAATTTCCGGGTTTTCCGAAAATTTTTTTGAATTTTCTAGTGCAAAACCTTCCTATTTATGTTATACTCTTATTTGTATATCGGCATTTTTCTCCCCTTTCCCCGGAGAGTTCGTTTCATGGGGAGAGTGCAGGCCGAAGATACTGATTTCTATTAGAAACTGTTTTCTGGAGGGAACACCTTGGATTCTTTCGACCAAACCTGGGAATTGATCTGCGATTTCTGCCAGTCCCGGATCACAGATGTGGCATATAAGACCTGGTTCAGCCGGCTCAAGCCCGTTTCATTGGATTTTGAGCAGGGTCTGGCCATTATTGAAGCGCCAAATGAATTTCATAAAAATACGCTCCTGCGCTGCTACAGTGATCTTTTGCAGGAGGCAGTTCAAAGCGTGTATGGTCCCAAGATCAGTTTTTCCCTTTGTGTACAGGAGGAAAAGCCGGAGCGAAAACAACCGAAGGATCCTGCGGAAGAAAAAAGTGAGGACTTCACTTTTGAAAATTTTGTGGTGGGTCCATCAAACAGCTTTACCCACGCCGCCTGCCAGGCAGTAGCGGCACAGCCGGCTGTGCTGTATAACCCTCTGTTTATCTACGGAAACCCCGGCCTTGGGAAAACTCATCTTCTCAATGCCGTGGCAAATAAATTCAAAAAGAATTTTCCAAACCTCACTACCCTTTATATCAAGGGCGAGCATTTCGCAAACGAGGTCATCGAGGGCATCAAGGGCGGCACTATGCCCGCTATTCGGGAAAAGTACCGCACGGTAGATCTTCTGCTGTTTGACGACGTACAGTTCATCGCCGGAAAAAATTCCACTCAGGAAGAGTTTTTTCATACCTATGAAACTTTGCACGAGGCAAAAAAGCAGATCGTACTCACCTCTGATCGCCCCCCAAAAGAGATCGCCACATTGGAAGAGCGCCTTCAATCCCGCTTTGAATCAGGTCTGATCGCGGACATCGGCGTGCCAGATTTTGAAACCCGCACCGCCATTGTCATTAAAAAAGCGGAATCTCTTGGTTTTGATCTTCCCAATAACGTCTCAGAATATATTGCCACAAAGCTGAAAAATAATATCCGCCAGCTGGAGGGCGCCGTAAAAAAACTGCGGGCCTTCCACCTTCTGGAAGACAAGCCCATCAATATTGCCACTGCCCAGGCGGCGATCAGCGATATTATCAACAACAGCCAGCCCACCCCCATCACAGTGGAGCGTATTGTGGAGGAAGTGGCGAGAACCTACGGAAATGTAACGCCCGAAGATATCCTTTCTCAAAAAAGAAATTCCAATATCTCCGGAGCAAGGCAGATCTCCATGTATATTGTACGGGAGATCACAGATCTTTCCATGGTGGATATCGGGGAAACCTTTGGCGGAAGAGACCATTCCACTGTAGTTTATGCCATTCGCCAGGTGGAGAAAAAGGTAAACAACGATTCTCACACCCGAAACATTGTAAACGACATTATTAAAAATGTGCGGAGCCATTAAAATTTTTACACCGTTTTTTCAACATTCCACTTTCGTTCTTTCACAGGGCTGTGGAAAAAAATTTTTTTCTTCACTTCCTTCACAATTTCTTCACAGCCCTGTTTGAAAAAATTTCCTGGAATATTTTCAGTGTTTCCGGGCATCCTATCCTGTTTTACACAATTTAACATCCCCTACTAAGACTTCTAAATCTATCTTACTATAAAAGCTATTACAGGACCTTCAGGAAAAATAGACAGGTTTGTTTCAGAGCAGACCGGAAAGGAACAGCAGCATGAAATTTACAGTCAATAAAAACGATATTACGGAGGCAGTTTCCAATATTCAGAGGGCAGTTTCCAGCAAAACCTCGATCCCGGCTTTGGAATGTATTCTGCTTACTGCTTCCGAAAGCAGTCTGGAGCTGTGTGCCTATGATTTGGAGCTGGGTATGACCACCGTAATCCCGGCCAGGGTGGAGGAGCCCGGAAAAGCAGCGCTGACAGCAAAGATCTTTTCCGACATCGTGCGGAAAACGCCGGATGAAACCGTCACCGTTACGGTAGATGAAAAAAATATGGCTTCCATTGAAAGCGGCTACAGCAAATTTTCCATTATTTCCACATCAGCTCAGGAATTTCCGGAACTGCCGAAGCTGACAGATTCCACAAAAATCGAGCTTCCCTCCAATGTTTTGAAAAGCATGATCCGCCAAACCCTGTTTGCCGTGGCTGAAAGCGACGCAAAGCCCATTCACCAGGGCAGCCTGTTCCATATGGAAAACGGAATTCTGGACGTGGTATCCGTAGACGGCTATCGTCTGGCAAAGCGCAGCGAGCCGGTGGAATTTAAAGAAGATATTTCCTTTGTGGCTCCCGGAAAAACCCTGGGTGAGATTCTGCGGCTTTTAAAGGATACCGACGATACTGTGGAAATTTCCGCAGGCCGCCGTCATATTCTGTTCCACATTGAAAATTATACCGTGATCTCCAGTTTGCTGGAAGGTGAATTCCTCAATTATAAAGCGGCGATCCCGCCGGACAGCAAGACGGAAGTAGTGGTCAAAACCAGAGAAGTGATCGAAAGTGTGGAGCGTGTTTCCCTTTTGATTACAGACCGTTTAAAGAGCCCGGTGCGCTGCCAATTTTCTGACGATGAGGTCAAGCTGCTCTGTACTACCGCCATGGGCCGGGCCAGTGATCAGCTGACGGCTGAGATCACAGGAGACGATGTGGAGATCGGCTTTAATAACCGCTATCTGCTGGATGCTCTGCGGAATACAGAGTGCGACGAGGTAAAAATCCAACTGGGCGGCCCTCTGAGTCCCATGAAGATCGTTCCGAAGGATGGGGAAAATTTCCTGTTCCTGGTTTTGCCTGTCAGATTGAAAAACGACTGAGAAAGCTTTTATTAAGTATGATTTATCAATCATTCCTTACTGTCATTGCCGAGCAAAAGATCCTTCGGATCTTCTCAAGGAATCTCGATTAGCAGTGACCGGCGGTAAGCAGATGATTGCTTCGTAATCATCTGGCCTTTCTCTAACGACTAAGGAACGAACAAAAAACGTTATTTTCCTTTTTTACTTTGCGCCGCAGTGCGGCGCCACCATCATCCAGAATCTAACATCCAGCATCTAAACAAGGAGCGTCGGTCTCTGTGGAAAAAATCAAAATAGAAACTGAATTTATCCGGCTGGACTCCTTTCTGAAGCTTTCCGGCACGGTAGACACCGGTGGACAGGCGAAATTTGCCATTCAAAACGGCGAGGTACTGGTAAACGGTGAAATCTGCCTGATGCGCGGAAAAAAACTGCGCCCCGGCGATGAAGTAGCTTATGCCGGAGCACAGTTTCAGGTGGAATGACCATGGTTGTACAGCGCCTTGGCACTTTGCAGTTTCGAAATTTGGAAGACGGGGAGTTGTTCCCCTGCGAAGGGGTCAATGTTATTTACGGAGACAATGCCCAGGGAAAAACCAATCTTTTGGAAGCCTTGTGGCTTTTTACGGGAGGTCATTCCTTTCGTGGAGCAAAGGACGGAGAACTGCCCCGCCTGGATCGGAAAACGGGGGAAAACGCTTCTGCCGCCTCTCTTGCCTTGGATTTCTTCAGTGAGGAAAGGCCGCAGAAAGCAATTCTTCACATTGAAAACGGCAGAAGAAGCTCTGTGATCAATGGGGTCAGGAAAAAAACCGGTTCCGCGCTGGTAGGGAAGGTACGGGCTGTGATCTTTTCCCCGGAACACCTTCTGCTGGTAAAAGAAGGGCCTTCCCGCCGCCGGGGCTTTTTGGACGGCGCTCTCTGTCAGCTGAAGCCCAGCTTTGCCAGAATGCTCAGCACCTATAACCGCACATTGCTTCAAAGAAATGCTCTTCTTAAAGATATTTCCCGCTTTCCCGAGCTTCAGGATACTCTGGAAGTGTGGGATCAGCGTCTTGCAAAGCTGGGCGCAGGGGTCATGATGGAAAGAAAAGAGTATGTGGATAAGCTGGCTCCAAAGGTGCAGGCTATCTATGATGGTATTTCAAAGGGGAAGGAGGCCATTGGCGTCCGGTATTCCCCATCGGTAAAGCTTTCTGTGGAAAACTTTTCTTTGCAGGAAGCGGAAGAAGCCTTTTTGAAGGAATTAAAGCGGTTTCTCCGTTCCGACATGCGTTCCGGCTTTACCTCCTGCGGCCCGCACCGGGACGATCTGGAGCTGGAACTGAACCACATTTCCGCCAGGGCTTACGGCTCTCAGGGACAGCAGCGAAGCGCGGTTTTAGCCATGAAGCTGGCCGAGGCGGAAACTCTTGCCGGAATTTCCGGGGAAACGCCTATCGTTCTTTTAGATGACGTTATGAGCGAGCTGGACCAAAGCCGTCAGGATTATTTATTAAATCATTTGCACGGCCGTCAGGTCTTTATCACCTGCTGCAGTCCGGAAACGGTCAGCCTGCAGGAAACGGGAAAGCGCTTTCATGTGGAGGCGGGGAAGGTACAGCCGGAGGAAGTTGGATAAATGTATCTGCACTTAGGACAAAATACAGTTGTAAGAACAGATGAGATCATAGGTGTGTTTGATTTGGATAATTCCACAGTATCAAAGCACACAAAAAAGTTTCTTGGAAACGCGCAGAAGGAAAAAAGAGTCAAAAACGTGTCAATGGAGCTTCCGAAATCCTTTATTGTCTGTGAAAAGGACGGAAAGCAGACCATCTATATTTCTCAGATCGCCCCCTCTACTCTGCTTCGCAGGGCAAAAAGCGGTTCGCTGGAGGGCATAGTTTTTAGTCGTTAGGTATTAATTGTTAGAGAAAGGACAGATAATTGCGGAGCAAACATCTGTGTACCCGCCGGTTTCTGCTATTCGGGAGTCCGAGTGAAGCAAGAAATGACAAGAAACAGGGAATGATAAATCATAGTTTAGCAGCGTGCCGCTGCACCCAATTCGGGAAGAAAGTGAACCCTGACAAAAGGTGAACGACCCGACCAGAAGCAAAAATAATAAACTATAAATTATCGAGCTAATTACTACTACACGCTGTTATTATGCTGAGAAAAAGATACTTTGTATCTTCTCGAAGAATCTCGATTCTATCTT
>CAMVYG010000082.1 GCA_947171615.1 uncultured Clostridia bacterium | reverse complement strand
GCGTTTTGCAGGCAATTCCCGCCGGCAAAAGCGATGGTCGTCATTATCCCGTATGAAAATGATCCTGCGCTACTTAAAGCCCTTTGTTCCCAGGATGAGCCTGGGGCTTACCATTAAATTCATCGGATCTGTCATGGATCTGCTGCTGCCCTGGATGCTTTCCCGCATTATTGATAAGGTAGTACCCCAAAAGGATCTGGGCCTGATCGCCCTGTGGGGCGGCGGCATGGTGCTGGCCTCACTTCTTGCCTGGATCACCAATATTATCGCCAACCGCATGGCGGCCTGGGTAGCTCAGCACACCACCCAGGTGATCCGGCACGATCTTTTCTCCAAAATCTCCCTGCTTTCCTGCGCCCAGGTAGACGCCTATTCCATTCCCTCTCTGGAATCCCGCCTTACCAGCGATACTTATAATGTTCATCAGATGATCGGTATGTTCCAGCGCATGGGAGTGCGCGCTCCTATTCTTCTTTTAGGCGGTATTTTGATCACGCTGACGCTGGACCCCGTACTGGCTCTGGTGCTGATCTGCACCCTGCCCTTTTTGGGCGGGCTGATGTTCGGTGTGTCGAAAAAAGGAATTCCCCTATATCAGGAATTACAGAAAAAGGTGGATTCCATGGTACGCACGGTACGGGAAAACATTTCCGGCATTCGGGTGATCAAGGCGCTGTCTAAAACCGAGTATGAAAAGGAACGCTTTGCCGGGGTAAATCAGACAGTGGTAGAACAGGAAAAAAAGGCCGGGATCACCATGGCGCTTACCAACCCCTTCGTTAATCTCTTTTTGAACATCGGCCTGACCGCCGTGATCCTGACCGGTGCGTTCCGGGTCAATGCCGGGCTGACCCAGCCGGGAAAAATCATCGCGTTTCTCACCTATTTTACCATCATCTTAAATGCCATGATGGGCATTAGCCGCATTTTTGTCATGGGCTCCAAGGGCATAGCTTCCGGAAACCGCATTGCCGAGGTGCTGGAAACCCCTGCCGACCTTACCGTTTCCCCGGCGGAAACTTCCGGGAAGCCTTCAGACTATCATGTGGAGTTTCAGCACGTGACCTTTTCCTATGGAAAAAAAGAAGCGAGCGTAGAGGACATCAGCTTTGCCCTGAAGGAAGGCGAAACCCTGGGGATCATCGGCGCCACCGGCAGCGGAAAATCTACTCTGGCGGCGCTTTTGATGCGGCTGTATGACCCAGACAGCGGCCTGATCTCCCTTCACGGGCGTCCGGTATTTACCATTCCGCCGGAAGAGCTGCACACCAAATTCGGCGTGACCTTTCAAAACGACGTGCTGTTTGCCGACACCATTTATGAAAACATCGATTTCGGGCGAAGCCTGCCCCGGGAACAGATCGAAAAGGCCACCCGCTGCGCCCAGGCCATGGAATTCATTTCCTCCCTGCCGAAGGGTTTTCAGCATATGCTCACCGCCAAGGGAACCAATTTAAGCGGCGGGCAGAAGCAGCGGCTTCTCATTGCCAGAGCCCTGGCGGGAAACCCTGAAATTTTGATCCTGGACGACTCCTCCTCCGCGCTGGACTACAAGACAGACGCCGCTCTCCGGCAGGCTTTGCGCCGGGAATACGGGGGCGTCACCACAGTGATCGTGGCCCAGCGGGTCAGCTCGATCCTTCACGCCGATCACATTCTGGTGCTGGAGGACGGAAAGGCCCTGGGCTATGGCACCCACAAGGAGCTGATGGACTCCTGTGAAGTTTATCGGGAGATCGCTAAAATTCAGATGGAAAGGGAGGGAGCGTAATGCCGCCAAGAGCACCGGGGGCCGGGAAAGGCCCCAGAGGACTTTCCGAAAAGCCCAAGGATCGGAAAAAGGTGCTGCTGCGCCTTTGGACTTATATTTACGCTCACAAATGGATGGCCCTTTCAGCCCTTCTGCTTACGGTTTCCAGCAACCTGCTGGCTCTTTTAGGCCCCTATCTCTCCGGCCAGGCCATCGACGCCATCGGCATGGGGCCGGGGGAAGCCGATTTCCCCGCCGTGTTTCTGTTCTGCGGGTTAATGATCGGCTTTTACGCCCTTTCCTCGGCTCTTTCCTATCTGCTTTCCATTTTGATGATCCACCTGAGCCAGAAAATCGTCTATCAAATGCGGAAGCAGGTGTTTGACCGGCTCACCGAATTGCCGGTAGGTTATTTTGACAGCCACCAGACCGGGGATATCGTCAGCCGGATCTCCTATGATATCGACACGGTAAACGCCTCTCTTTCCAACGACCTGCTGCAAATCGCCGCCAGCGTCATTACGGTGCTGGGGTCTCTTGTGATGATGATCGCCATTTCGCCCCTGCTGGTGCTGGTGTTTGTCGTGACGATCCCCATGTCGATTTTATTTACCCGGTATATGACAAAACGGGTGCGCCCGCTGTTTCGCAAGCGCTCCATGATGCTGGGAGAGCTCAACGGCTTTGTGGAGGAAGTGATCTCCGGGCAGAAAACCACAAAGGCTTACCACCGGGAAGACGTGATGATCTCCCGGTTCGACAAGCGCAACAAAGAAGCGGTGGACGCTTATTACAACGCCGATTATTACGGCGGCATGATGGGGCCCTCCGTGAACCTGATCAACAACCTTTCTCTGGCTTTTGTCAGCATTCTGGGAGCGGTGCTGTTCCTGTGGGAACGCATCACCATTGGAAACCTTTCTTCCTTCGTGCTGTATTCCCGCAAATTCTCCGGGCCGATCAACGAGATCGCCAATATCATCAGCGAGCTGCAATCCGCCTGCGCCGCAGCGGAGCGGGTATTCCGCCTGATCGATGAGGAGCCGGAGCCTTCAGACGCCCCGGATGCCGCCACTCTTTCCCACGTGACCGGAGACGTTTCCATGGAGCACGTAAAATTCGGCTATGTACCGGACAAAACCATTATTCACGATCTCAGCCTGCATGCCCCGCCCGGCGGTCTCATTGCCATTGTGGGGCCTACCGGGGCGGGAAAAACCACTCTCATCAATCTTCTCATGCGGTTTTACGACCCGGACTCCGGCACGATCTCGCTGGACGGCAGGGAGATTCGGGGCATCACCCGCAAAAGCCTGCGGCTTTCCTATGCCATGGTGTTGCAGGATACCTGGCTTTTCACCGGCACGATCTTTGAGAACCTTGCCTACGGCAAAAAGAACGCCCGCCGGGAGGATGTGGAAGCCGCCGCCAAAGCAGCCCATATCCACCGTTACATCATGAGCCTGCCCCAGGGCTATGATACGATCCTGGACGAAAACGGCATGAATATCTCTCAGGGTCAGAAGCAGCTTCTGACCATTGCCCGGGCCATGCTGCTGGACGCGAAAATGCTGATCCTGGACGAAGCCACCTCCAATGTAGACACCCGCACGGAAATGCGGATCCAGGCCGCCATGCGGGAGCTGATGAAGGATAAGACCTGCTTTGTGATCGCCCACCGGCTTTCCACCATTCAGAACGCCGACCACATTCTGGTGGTTCGGGGCGGCGATATTGTGGAGCAGGGAGATCACAAGGCTTTAATTGCAAAAAACGGCTTTTACGCCAGTCTGTACAATTCACAGTTTCAGTAAGTCCGCCGTACACAGTTGGAAAAAATGCCTGCGCATTCCCGGCACGCACCGTAACAAAGGGGGATTCCTATGCTGAAAAACACACATGACAGATCCTTTCTGTTCCTTGTAATTCTTCTGGCTGTTTCCCTTGCCTGTATGACGTCCCCGTGGGGGATCCCGGTGCGATATGGTTCGGGGCCAGAGGAAGAAATCTTCTCTTCTGTTTCTTATTTCTCATTTGTGGCAGCCGACAGCATTTTTTCCATTTCCGCAGGGCTTTGCGCCCTTGTATGGCTGGTCTGGCTGATCGTGTCAAGGCTGAAAAGGCACGCCCCCTCGCCGTGGGGTGTTTTCCTCGGCGGTCTCTCCTGGGGCAGCTCCCTGATCTGCCTGTGTTTTCAAAGTGACGCCCCCGCAATACCGTGGTTTTCCATTGCTGTTTCCGGTCTTTTGACAGCCGCTTTCCTGCTGCAAATTGTGCGAACGCATCGTCAGCCCCATAACTTCAAAATGCTTTTTCCGATTTTGGGGAGCATTGCCGTCAATTTGCTTCTTCTGTTCCGCGTTCTGCTGTCCTCCTCTTACCTTTAACAATGTCTCCGCAGTCAAAAGAGGATGTTTTTCAAAATGATTCGGAAACTCTCTCACTGTTATTTGACCTGCCGCCGGACAACCCTGTTTCTCTACCTTTTGCAAACACACAAACAGATACAAAACCGTGAAAACCAGCCGATATTCGGCTGGTTTTCACTTTTCCTGCCTGTCCGCATACTCTGGACTGTGAGAGCTTTTTCTCACAAACTCCAAAAACAGAACGGAAGGAGAATTTTTATTCCATGAAGATCTATCGAGGCGATGGGTGCTGTGACAGACAGGAGGACGACTGCCGTCCCGTCTGCCCCTGCCCCCGTTTCTGCCCTGTTCCGGGCCCGCAGGGCCCCACTGGGCCTCAGGGGATTCCGGGAAATACCGGCCCCACCGGGCCGCAGGGTGTACAGGGTATTCAAGGCCCTCAAGGTATTCCCGGAGAGACAGGAGCTACAGGCCCCCAAGGTGTGCAGGGAATTCAAGGCCTGACCGGTGCAACCGGCCCTACAGGTGCAACCGGTGTGACTGGCCCTACCGGCCCCACAGGCGCTACCGGTGTGACTGGCCCTACCGGCCCCACAGGCGCTACCGGTGTGACCGGGCCTACCGGCCCCACAGGCGTAACCGGATCTACCGGCCCCACAGGAGCAACTGGCGTAACCGGATCTACCGGCCCCACAGGAGCAACTGGTGTAACCGGGCCTACCGGCCCTACAGGTGCAACCGGCGTAACTGGGCCTACCGGCCCCACGGGTGCAACCGGTGTAACCGGGCCTACCGGCCCTACAGGTGCAACCGGTGTAACCGGGCCTACCGGCCCCACAGGTGCAACTGGCGCAACTGGGCCTGCCGGCCCTACAGGTGCAACCGGTGTAACCGGGCCTACCGGCCCTACAGGTGTTTGCACCTGTCCCTGCCGTTCCCGCGGCGAGCTGGTCTCCAATGGCGGAATGGAAACCTTTACAGGAAATGTTCCCACCGGCTGGAAAGCAAATAATGCCTCTTTGACCTCTAAGGTGACCCAGCAGGGACGAGTGCACTCGGGAAGCTCGGCGGTCAATTTGAAAGACGGCGCGATCCTTACCCAGGATATCGCCATTACCGGGGGCTGCTTCTACGGGCTTTCCTTCTTTGCCCGGGGAGAAGGCGCTCAAGTGGGACTTACCGCCACGCTCACTTTCTACAACGAGGAGAACGAGGCCACACCGGGCCTCACCATCACGGTGCGGCAGCAGGATCTTCCCACAGACAACCGAAACTATGCCTATTACCGGGGGATTTCCGAAGCAGCGCCTGAGGATGCCGTTACCCTGCGGGTACAGTTCAGCGTAACGGCAAACGGCGATCAAAGCCTGGATCTGGACGATGTTTCTCTTGTGATCTCTTAACCGGACAGGTGGAAGTGAAAAGGCGCGGCCCACTTCGGCTGCGCCGTACTTATCTGCCGAAAGAAGGAAACCCTTATGGTCACTGTCAGCTTATGTATGATCGTGAAAAATGAAGAAAAGAACCTGCCCCGCTGCCTTAACTCCGTTCAGGAACTGGTGGACGAAATCATTATCGTGGACACGGGCAGCACAGACCGAACCAAAGAAATCGCACGGAGTTACACGGAAAAGATCTATGATTTTCCATGGCGGGAGGACTTTGCCGCGGCGCGGAATTTTTCCTTTTCCATGGCCTCCATGCAGTATTGCATGTGGCTGGATGCCGACGATGTGGTCGAGCCGAAAGACCGGGAAAAGCTTCACCGTTTGAAAGAGACCCTTTCCCCCGATACAGATATCGTTATGCTGCGGTATCACACCGCTTTTGACGAAACCGGCAGCCCATGCTTTACCTATTATCGGGAGCGGCTGATTCGGAGAGAGGCCGGTCTTTTCTGGCAGGGCGCAATTCACGAAGCCATTCCCCCGGCGGGAACCGTAATTTACAGCGACGCGGCGGTATCTCATCGAAAAACAGGCCCCGGTGATCCGGACAGAAATCTGCGTATTTTCCAGCGTCTGCTTCGGGAAAAAGGAGAGCTGGCGCCACGGGAGCAGTTTTATTATGCCAGAGAGCTTGCCGCCCATAGCAGAGACGATGAGGCGGCAGCCGTACTGGAAGAATTTTTGGATTCCGGAAAAGGCTGGGTAGAAAATGAAATAGAGGCCTGCCGGGACCTAGCGGGCTGTTTCCAAAGGCTGAAGCAACCGGAAAAAGCTTTTTCCGCCCTTCTGCGCAGCCTGCGCCTTGGCCCGCCGCGCGCGGAAGTTTGCTGCGACCTGGGGGCGTTTTTCCTGGAACGCTCTGACTTTTCCACCGCCGCCTATTGGTACCGTCAGGCTTTAAGCTGCCCCCGCCCGGACACAAACGGCGGGTTTGTCATTCCCGATTGTTACGGATATCTTCCCTGCTTGCAGCTCTGCGTATGCATGTACCATTTGGGAGATATCACGGAAGCGGAAAAATACAACCAAAAAGCGGGAGAATGGAAGCCGGAAAGCTCCGCTTATCTCTACAATAAGGCATTTTTTGAAAGTCTGCACACCGCAAATAGCTGACAGGGGCATCAAATCTGCCGGACAGTTCCATCTGTCCGGCGGTTTTTCATACCGGAATTGTGAATTCTTTTCCCCGGCTTGCAAAAAAAGAGCGCAGGCGGTATACTTTAACAGGCAATTTCTAAAGAAAGGTTTGGTTACAGGCATGATACGTCATATTGTTCTGTTCAAGTTTAAGGAAACAGCCAACGGAAAAACAAAGGAGGAAAATCTGCGGGAAGCCAGAGAACGTATGCTGGCCATGCAGGGGCAGATCCCTGAGATTTTGGAAATGACAGTTTCCCTGGCCGCCTCCGGCTCTGTTCCTGCCAATTATGATTACATACTGGATTCCCGGTTCCGTTCTCTGGAAGAACTGGAAGCTTACCAGAAGCACCCCCTTCATGTGGCCTTTGGAAACTTTATCCGGGAGCTGCGGGAGCCTGACGGCCGGGCCTGCATCGATTACGAAATATGAACGACAGGATCTCTTCTCTCCTCACGTCCGACGGCATGCCCCGGACAAAGGACACGCTGGCCGCGATCCTGATCCTGTCCTGGCCCGCCATTTTAGAGCAGATCATGATCACGCTGGTGCAGTATGTGGACACGGCCATGGTAGGCTCTTTGGGCTCCGCCGCCACTGCCGCCGTGGGCCTTACCGCCAGCACCACCTGGCTCTTTGGCGGGCTGTTCGGAGCTGCGGCGGTAGGCTTTTCCGTGCAGGTTGCCCAGCATCTGGGAGCAGGACGGGAGGAAGATGCCAAACGGGTGACCTGGCAGGCGCTGCGGTTCGTGATCCTCTTTGGTTTGCTGATCGGCGCTATCGGCGTGGCGATCTCCTTTCCCCTGCCCGCCATGCTCCGGGCTCAGAAGGAAATTCGGGGCGACGCTTCCCTGTATTTCCGCATTATAGCCTTTGCCATGCCCTTTACCTTTGGCTCCAACATGTTCAGTTCCATTCTGCGGTGCGCAGGAGATACCAAAACTCCCATGCTGTTAAATCTTCTCACCAATGTCTTAAACGTGCTCTTAAATACCCTGTTCATCTATCCCACCAGGGTGATTTCCCTGTTTGGAACTTCCTTTTCCATGTGGGGAGCCGGATGGGGTGTGGGCGGTGCGGCCTTTGCCTCCGCCTGCTCCAATGTGACGGTGTGTATTTTATTTACCCTGACCATCTTTTTGAAAAAATCCCCCGTGCGCATTACCATGAAGCGCCGGTACTCCTTTGAAAAATCCTGCCTGCTGACCGTTTGGCGGCTGGGCCTGCCTGTGGCGCTGGAGCGCACGCTGACCAGTCTGGCACAGGTGATTATCACTTCCCTGATCGCCGGGATCAACACGGTAGCCGTGGCGGCAAATCATCTGGCGGTCACAGCAGAATCCCTGAGCTATATGCCTGCCTATGGCATCGCAACGGCGGCCACCACCCTGGTGGGGCAGTCCGTCGGCGCAAAGCGGAAAGATCTGGCAAAGCGGTTTGCCCGGCTCATTTCCTGGCTGGGGATCGGGATCATGACTCTCGGCGGGCTGGTGCTGTTCCTTTTCGCGCCCCAGCTTATCACCATATTCACCTCTGACCGGGCTGTTATTGAGCTGGGCACCCAGGTGCTGCGTATCGTGGCCTTTGCAGAGCCCCTGTTCGGCGCTTCCATCGTTGCCTCCGGCGCACTTCGGGGCGCGGGAGATTCCAAGGTGCCCTTCCTGCTGAGTCTGGGCACCATGTGGGGCGTGCGCGTTGCCCTTTCCCTGGTGCTGGTAGGCCCCCTGGGCCTTGCCGGCGTGTGGCTGGCAATGGCCGCCGAGCTCTGCGCCCGGGGGCTGGTTTTCATGATCCGCCTCTACCGCGGCCGCTGGCTGAATATCGACCTTTTCAACACCGGGAAAAAACCGGAAGCAAAAAACTTGTAAAAAGACTTTACAACCCGGCCCTTTTGTGATAAAATAGCTGTGCTGTTTCGGAAGAAGCGGCACAGCATATGGGCCCGTAGCTCAACTGGGAGGAGCCTAGGCGCTCTCCGGGAGGGTGTTGCTTTAAACGGGTCTGTTCTCACTTTTCAATTTCATATGGGCCCGTAGCTCAACTGGGATGGAGCGCAGGCGCTCTCCGGGAGAGTGTTGCTTTAAACGGGTCTGTTCTCGTTTTTCAATTTCATATGGGCCCGTAGCTCAACTGGGATGGAGCGCAGGCGCTCTCC
>CAMVYG010000081.1 GCA_947171615.1 uncultured Clostridia bacterium | reverse complement strand
GTGTCACCAGGGGAGACAGCGAAGAAACTGTAGCGGAAAATTACCGCATTTTGTGCCGGGCAGCCGGGTTTGACAGCCAGTCTCTGGTGGCCGGAAGTCAGGATCACCATGTCAATATTCGCCGGGTAGGCGCGGCGCAGCGGGGCATTGGCATCTGGAAGGAAAAGGACATGGAAAGCATTGACGGCCTCTGCACCGATGAAGCGGGGGTCACGTTGGTGATCTACTGCGCGGACTGCGTTCCCCTTTATTTTATTGATGAAGCCCACCACGCCATTGGTCTTGCCCATGCGGGCTGGCGGGGAACGGCGGCGGGTATGGCGAAGGTGATGACGGAGCGGCTGGCGGCGGAATTCGGTTCACGGCCGGAGGAGCTGCGGGCTGCCATTGGCCCTTCCATCTGTAAGGAATGCTTTGAAGTGGATGAGCCGGTAGCGGCGGAGTTTTTGAAGCTCCCCGGCTGGGAAAGCTTTGTTTCCGGCCCGGATCAGGCTGGAAAGTACCATGTGGATCTGTGGGAATGTAACCGCCAATTTATGCTGGCGGCTGGAATCCTGCCGGAGCATATCACAGTGGGCGGAGTTTGCACCATGCAGGAAAGCGATCTGCTTTTTTCTCATCGAAAAACCCGTGGCCAGCGGGGCAGTAACTGCGCCATGCTGGCCCTGAGATAACAGGCGGCGGACACGGCTCTTGGGCCGGTCTGCCTTTTTCAAAAGTCAATGCAAAGCGGGATGTGGAATGGAGAAAGAAAAGCTTGCCGCAATAGCCGATAGAAAGGAAAACTGTCGGCTTTGTCCCAGGCAATGCGGGGCACGGCGGGGGAAAGCGGAGATAGGCTATTGCAAAAGCGGCGGAGAGCTGCGCATTGCCCGGGCCGCTCTTCACCTTTGGGAAGAACCGCCCATTAGTGGAAAAAACGGTTCCGGGGCGGTCTTTTTTACCGGGTGCTCGCTGGGCTGCGTGTACTGCCAGAACCGGGAGATCAGCAAGAGCGGAACTCCGCCGGGGAAAACCCTTTCTCCGGCAGAACTGAGCGATGTGTTTTTTGACCTGATTCGGCAGGGGGCGCACAATATTGATCTTGTCACTCCCACCCACTTTATGCCGCTGGTTCGGGAAGCGCTGCTGTACCGCCCTCTGCCGGTTCCGGTGGTGTATAATACCTCCGGTTATGAAACGGTGGAGGCTCTGCGGGCGCTGGAAGGACTGGTGGATATCTATCTGCCGGATCTCAAATATGCGGAGCCGGAGCTGGCTGCCGCTCTTTCCCAGGCTCCGGATTACCCGGAAACTGCCTTTGCCGCGGTGCATGAAATGGTGCGGCAGGTGGGGGCGCCTGTTTATGGAGAAGATGGGATGATGCAAAAAGGCGTACTGATCCGGCACCTGATTTTGCCGGGACACACCAGAAATTCCATAGCAGCGCTGGAAGGGATCGCCGGGGAATTTCCGGGGATCCCCGTAAGCCTGATGGCGCAGTACACCCCGCCGGAAAATTTCCCGGAAGGGGAACGCTTCCCGGAGCTGAATCGAACCGTCACCGCGCGGGAACTGAAAAAGGTGCAGGACAGGCTGTTTTCCTTGGGATTGGACGGCTTTGTGCAGTCCAGAAAATCCCAGGGGGATAAATATCTTCCCGATTTTCACCAATTTAGTTGTTAGCGGTTAGCAGTTAGTTGTTAGAGGAAGGGCAAGAGTGCATAGCGACCGCCAGTGTTTTTCTCTTACTGTCATTACTGAGCAAAAGGTCCTTCGGATCTTCTTGAAGAATCTCGGTTATATCTCACCCGGCGGTTTTCTAGTTTTTTATGTGCCGGCTACTGTCATTCTGAGGCGTGAAAACGCCGAAGAATCTCGACCAGTAGGGACCAGCAACCAAAGACTTGCCTCTCCCTTTGGGGTGAGCGAGCGCCGGTGGCGCTCATGTGCGAACCGACCGAGCCGACAGGCGAGACAGGTGGTGCGGCGAAGCCGCGACGGAGAGGGCGCTGGTAAGCACTAGCCGAGATCCTTCACCTTCGGTTCAGGATGACAGCAGGCACTAATGGCATAGAATGATAAATCATAGTTTAGCACAATCTCTTATCCTTTCCAATAATCAATAACAAACAACCAACCGCAGGCAATGGGCAACTACAACTTGGAAGAAAGGACTTTATTATGGAAAACATCAAAATTTGTCAGGTATCTTCTTTGGAGAAAATTTTCCCCAGCGGGAAAGCAGATTTTCCGGAGTGTTTTCACGCCGGAGCCTTGCAGGGAGAAGAGCTGGCTTACCAGATCGTACTGAGAAAAGAGGGCTGGGGCAAGGCGGAGGTTCGCTGGTCAGTCTCTTCTCCGCTGCAAGACGCGGTACAGGTTTTTCAGGTGCAGAGTGTTCCCTGCGAACTGGCCGCTTATCCGGCGGAACACGCCCACGATGACGATTATTTGACGCTGGATTCCGGCGTGTTCCCCGACATTCTGGTTCCCCTTCGGAAGAATACGTTGGAAATCAACAGCGCGTTAAATACCACGGTTTGGGTAAATCTTACCGTGCCGGAGGACTGCCCCGGGGGAGAATACCCCATTTGCTTTGCAGTGGAGGGAGAGGAAGGCAGGGCGGAATGTACCTTTACCCTTACCGTCATCCCTGTCCGGCTGCCTGCGCAGAAGCTTTTATTTACCCAGTGGTTCCATGTGGACTGTTTGGCGGAACAGTACAATGTGCCGGTGTATTCGGAGGAGCATTGGAAAATCATCGGCGCGTATCTGAAGGAAGCGGCAAGGGCCGGTATGAATACAGTGCTTACCCCGGTACTTACTCCGCCGCTGGATACCGCCGTGGGCACAGAACGCCTGTGCGTACAGCTTGCAGACATCGAAAAGCAGGGGGATTCTTACCGCTTTGAGCTGTCTAAACTCCGGCGCTTTGTAGATCTGGCACTGGACTGCGGGATCACCCATTTTGAAATAAACCAGTTATTTACCCAATGGGGTGCGAAATTTACCCCGGCGGTCTATGCTGTGGAGCATGGGGAGAGAAAGCGGATCTTCGGCTGGGATGTCAGGGCGGACTCCCCGGAGTACACGGCCTTTCTCCGCCAGTTGCTGCCTGCGGTGACAGAGCTGTTTCAAAGCATGGGGCTAAAGGACAGAATGCTGTTTCATGTTTCCGATGAGCCGGGAAAAGACGCACTGGAGCAGTACAGCCGTGCAAAGGCTATGATCCGGGAGCTGGTGGGAGACTGCCCGGTGATCGACGCCCTGTCCGACCCGGAATTTTACGACCAGGGTCTGGTGCGGCAGCCCGTTGCCGCCACAAACCATATTGAGCCTTTTCTGGAGCGGCAGGTGCCGGAGCTGTGGGCCTACTATTGCTGCGGGCAGAACGCAAAGGTGGGGAACCGGTTTCTCAGTATGCCCTCCTACCGCAACAGGATCTTAGGGTTGCAGCTTTACAAATACCGGATCAGGGGCTTTTTGCATTGGGGCTATAATTTCTGGCACTCTCAGGAATCCAAAAGCAAAATCGACCCCTTCCGTGTAACGGACGGCGGCGGGGCTTTTCCCGGCGGAGATCCCTTTTCCGTTTATCCCGGGGAGAATGGGGAACCATTGTGCTCTCTGCGGCTGAAAATATTTCACCATGCCCTTCAGGACTTGCGGGCCCTGGAGCTGCTGGAAGCCCTGACAGACCGGGAAACCGTGGAAAAAACCGTGGAGGGCTTTGCGGATATTACGTTCTCGGAATATCCCAGAAACGCCCGGTATCTTCTGGACATGCGGGAAGCAGTGAACCGAAAGCTGGAAGCGGTTGTTAGGTATTAGTCGTTAGTTGTTAGTTGTTAGAAAGGGTATTGTAGTAAATACATATTTATCTAGCTGGCCTTCATCACGCAGCATTCTCCTGAAGCAAGAAGTGCGGCGTGCTGCCGCGGGATAAACAAGAAGAAAGGAATATCAGCATGGAAAAAATAATCACGGAGCTTTTTGATTTTATTGAGAGCAGCCCTACCGCCTGCCATACGGTGGAAACGGTGGGAAAGCTGCTGAAAGAGGCGGGTTTTACCGAGCTTTCCGAAACGGAGCCCTGGGAGCTTTCTCCGGGGAAGGGGTATTTTACCACCCGGAGCATGAGTTCTGTGATCGCCTTCCGATTCCCCAAAAAGGAGTTTCACGCCTTTTCCATTGTGGCGCCTCACGGAGATTCTCCCTGCTTTAAGGTCAAGGGCAGCCCGGAAATGAAGGTGGAGGGGCAGTATACCAAGCTGAATACCGAGGTTTACGGCGGCATGGCCCTGAATCTCTGGACAGACCGGCCTCTTTCCGTGGCGGGGCGGCTTACGGTTCGCACGGAAGAGGGAGTGAAAACCCTGTTGATCAATCTGCGGCGGGATCTGCTTTTGATCCCCGGCCTTGCCATCCATATGAACCGGGAGGCGAATTCCGGCTCTAAAACAGACCCTCAGAAGGATACCCTGCCGCTGCTGGGCGGCAGTGAGGCGGAGTTTCTTTCGCTTCTGGCAGAAGAGGCTGGGGTGAAGCGGGAAGACATTCTTTCCCACGACCTGTACCTGTATCACCGGCAGAGGGGAACGGTGTTCGGCGCCGGAGAAGAATTTATTGCCGCCCCCAAGCTGGACGACCTGGAATGCGCCTTTTCCGCCGTTACCGCCTTTTTGCAAGGGGAAAATCCGGAAAACTGTACGGTCTGCGCTATCTTTGACAATGAAGAAACCGGCAGCATGACCCGCCAGGGAGCGGGGGCAACCTTCCTTTCCGATGTGCTTTCCCGCATCTGTAAGGCGGCGGGGAAGGATGAGGAACAACGGCAGCTGGCAATTCAAAACGGCTTGCTGCTTTCGGCGGACAACGCCCATGCGGTGCATCCCAATTATCCGGAAAAGGCAGATCCCACCAGCCGGTGTTATCTGAACAAAGGCGTGGTGATCAAGCACAGCTCCCATTATGCCACAGACGGCGTAACGGCGGGGATCTTTCAAAGGATCTGTGAAAAGGCAGGGGTTCCCACTCAGGAATTCTACAACCATTCCTCCAACCCCGGCGGCGGGACTTTGGGGCTGATCTCCGGCGGGCAGGTTTCCATTCCCACGGTGGATATCGGCTTGCCCCAGCTTGCGATGCACTCTCCTTATGAGACAGCGGGCAGGGAAGATGTGGCCCATATGGTAAACGCCATGACGGCGTTTTATAAGGCTGTGATCACACCGGGAAAAGAGCCGGGGGCCTGGACGATAAAGTAAATCTTCCTACAAGGAGAAAGGGGATACAGCATGAATGCGGAAATTATTTCAGTAGGAACAGAATTGCTTTTGGGGCAGGTGGTGAATACCGATGCCGCCATTGTAGCCCGGGAGCTTTCCGCCCTGGGGATCAGCCTGCTTCATTCCTCCGTGGTGGGGGATAATCCCCAGCGGCTGCGGGAAGCGGTGGAAACCGCCATTTCCCGCAGTGACCTGCTGATCATGACAGGGGGCCTGGGGCCTACCACCGATGATCTTACCAAGGAAACCACAGCGGCTGCCGCCGGAAAAAAGCTGAAGCTTCATGAGGAAAGCCTGCGGCGGATCGAAACGTATTTCAATGAAAGCCACGTCAGTGAAAACCAGGCAAAGCAGGCTTATTTGCCGGAGAGCTGCGTTGTGCTGCAAAACGACAACGGCACCGCTCCCGGCTGTGTGTTCCCGGCGGAAAACGGCTGTACGGTCATGATGCTGCCCGGCCCGCCCTCCGAGCTGGAGCCCATGCTGAAAAACTATGCCGTTCCCTATTTGAAGCAGGGGCAGGAAGCGGTGATCGTTTCCCACAATGTTCACATTTACGGCAAGGGAGAAGCGCCGGTGGCCCTGCTGATGGACGATAAGATGAACGGCGAAAATCCCACCCTGGCCCCCTATGCTAAGGAAGGGGAATGTTTTCTGCGGGTAACTGCCCGGGCAAGAGATGAAAAGGAAGCAGACGAGCTGTGCAACCCCTTGATTGAGGAGATCAAGGCCCGGCTGGGAGACTATGTATACAGCGTGGATGTAGAGTCTCTGGAGGAAGTGGTGGTCACGCTTTTGAAGGAGCAGGGAAAAACCCTTGCCACGGCGGAGTCCTGCACCGGTGGACTGCTTGCCAAGCGGATCACCGATATCCCTGGCTCTTCCTCTGTGTTTCACATGGGCTGCGTCACCTATGCAAACGAAGCCAAGGAAGCCCTGCTGTTTGTGCCTCATGAGGTTTTTGCGGCCTTTGGCGCCGTCAGTGAGGAAACGGCCCGGGCCATGGCGGAGGGGATTGTAAAACGCTCCGGCAGCGATATAGGCATTGGGATTACCGGCATTGCCGGGCCGGACGGCGGCACGGCGGAAAAGCCTGTGGGGCTGATCTATATTGCCTTAAGCGACGGAAAAAATACCTGGGTGACAAAGCGCGCTCCCATCGGGCGGACAAAAAGCCGGGAATGGCACCGCCACTGCGCCGCCTCTCAGGCGCTGGATATGGCCCGCCGGTATCTTTCCGGCCTGCCGGTGGTTCCCGAGAAAGCATGAAGCAGGGTACCGTGATCGGCCGTTTTGCCCCATCTCCCAGCGGCAGGCTGCATCTTGGAAATCTGTTTTGCTCCCTTCTTGCCTGGCTTTCGGCCAAAGCGAAGGGGGGAGAGATCGTCCTGCGCATAGAAGACCTGGACCGGGAGCGGAGCCGCCGGGAATATGCCCGTCAGGCAGAAGCGGACCTGGCTTTTTTAGGACTTACCTGGGACAAAGGCGGCGAGCAGGGCGGAGCGGAATATTTTCAGTCCAACCGCTCTGAGTTTTATGAAGAACTTTTGGCCCGCTTACGGGAGCAGGGGCTTTTATACCCCTGCTTTTGCACCAGGGCGGAGCTTCATGCCGCCAGCGCCCCCCACGCTTCCGATGGGGAATTGGTCTATTCCGGGAAATGCCGGAAGCTGCCACCGGCAGAGGTAAAGAGGCTTTCGGAAGGCCGCTCTCCCGCTTTGCGGCTGCGGGTGCCCGAGGAAACCATCACCTTTCAGGATGGTCATTACGGCAAATTCAGCCAGAATTTGGAAAAGGACTGCGGGGATTTTATTCTTCGCCGCTCTGACGGCGGCTTTGCCTATCAGCTGGCAGTGGTGGCAGACGACGCCGCCATGGGAATTACAGAGGTGGTGCGGGGCAGGGATCTGCTTTCCTCCACGCCAAGGCAGCTTTATCTTTACCGGCTGCTGGGCTTTTCCCCGCCGGAATTTACCCACACCCCGCTGCTTCTGGGGCCGGATGGCCGCAGGCTTTCCAAGCGGGACCGGGACAACAGCCTGGACGCCCTGCGGGAACAGGGCCTTTCCGGAGAGGAGATCATCGGGCGGCTTGCCTTTCTTGCCGGGATTCTGGACAAACCGGAGCCCGCTTCTCCCAAAGAGCTGATCCCCCTTTTTTCCTGGGATAAGGTGCCGAGAGAGGATATCCGCCTGCCGGAAGGGTTTTAGCAGCGCATTGTTTACGGTTCATGGCTTCCAAAGAAAACATCCGGCTTGCTAAATTGGAATTTCGTGTACTAACAAATAGTAGCACCCCTTTCAGGAAAGCCAAGGGCGTGTGTTAAACTGCAATTTATTAAATAGTTTATTGCCTTGCCTCGACCTTTCCTCTTTGCTCATTCCTAATTCCGCATTTTCCTTCCGCCTCTTTCCGGCCTTCGGAAAACTTGGGGGCTTGGCTTCTTTGCCATTTTATGCTATACTGGTGATAGATCCTGTCGGCTTTGCCGGAAGGAACCTGGAAAAAGGAAATGGGAGTCAAAATTATGTCGCTTCGGGGAAATATGCTGATTGCACAATCTGGCGGACCTACCGCAGCAATAAACGCTTCCCTGGCCGGGGCTGTTCGCCAGGCCATGGAATGCCCGGAGATCGAAAAGATTTACGGAGCAAAAAATGGCGTAGAGGGCATTTTGCAGGAAAACTTTGTGGAGCTGCGGCCCCTGCTGCGGTCTGAAAAGGATTTTGCCTGCTTAAAAGCCACCCCTGCCATGGCGCTTGGCTCCTGCCGGAAACGGTTGGCGGAACAGCCCGATCAGGAATATGAAGCCCTGCGGGAGATCCTGCGCCGATGGGGGATCCGGTATTTTTTCTACATCGGCGGCAACGATTCCATGGACGCCGTAAACAAGCTTTCCGCTTACTGCAAAACCTTTGGAGATGATATTCGGATCATCGGTATTCCCAAAACCATTGATAACGATATGGCCTGCACAGACCACACCCCCGGCTTTGGCTCCGCGGCCCGCTATATTGCCACCACCATGGCGGAGATCGCCTGTGACAGCGCCATTTATACTCCCGATTCCATCACACTGGTGGAGATCATGGGGCGCAACGCCGGCTGGCTTACCGCTGCCGCCGCTTTGGCCAGGCGGCCGGGCTGTACCGCTCCCCAGCTGATTTGTATGCCGGAAATTCCCTTTGAGAATGAAAAATTCCTTTGCCGGGTCAAGGAGCTGATGGCAAAGGAAAATCATCTGATCATCGCCGTATCTGAGGGGATCCGTTACAAAGACGGAACCTATGTGGCCGCGCAAAGCAAGATGGATGCCTTTGGCCACCGCCAGCTTTCCGGAGCGGCTCATGTTCTGGGCCAGCTTCTGCTGGATAAAATCGGCTGTAAGGTACGGCCCATCGAGTTGAATGTTTTGCAGCGGGCTGCCGCCCATCTTTCCTCGGAAACAGATATCGGAGAAGCTGAACGCATTGGCGCAGCGGCAGTTTCCCTGGGGATCGCCGGGAAAACCGGCGTGATGGCAACCTTTGAACGGATCTCCAATGAACCGTATCTCCTTCGCTATGGCTATGCGGAAATCGACAAGGTGGCCAATGTGGAAAAAACTGTACCGGTGGAATGGATCGATGGAGAGCACATGGATCTCCAGCCGGAGCTGATCCAGTACCTC
>CAMVYG010000080.1 GCA_947171615.1 uncultured Clostridia bacterium | reverse complement strand
TGTACCCGCTGGCTGAGATATAGTCGAGATTCTTCGTCACGGCGTTCCTCAGAATGACAGCGAGTACAAGTGAAAAATTATAATTTATCACACTAACACAAACGCAGGCACTTACGCTTCTCCAAAGGAGAAGCCACTCCCACTGGAAAGGGAGGTGGCATGAAGAAGGCAAGGGCTTTTGTGCTTCAGGTTCTTTTCCCCCGCCTTGTTTTTTTCCTTCCTTTGCAGTATACTAAAAACATCGAAAGGAGGCTTCCCTGATGGCTGTAAAAAAGGCGGAACGCCGTTTGGAAAAGCGCCGCTTTTTAGGGCTTCCCAAATACTCGCTGGGAGAGGAGATTTTTTCGGCTGTTTCCCATGGGGTATCTGCCCTGTTTGCCGTTGCCGCTTTAGTTCTGCTGCTGGTATTCTGCGAAAAGGTCCCCAAAAATGTAGTTTCCGTATCTATTTACGGCTTTACCATGATCCTGCTTTATACGGTATCTACCTTATACCACGCGTTGGGGTTGAACCGGGCTAAGGTGGTATTCCGCTCTCTGGACCACTGCACCATTTTCCTATTGATCGCCGGAACCTATACCCCCATTACGCTGGTCTGCATGGGCGGCGCCTGGGGATGGGCTCTGTTCGGCGTGGTTTGGGGTGCGGCAGTGCTGGGCATGATCTTAAACGCTATCAGCGTGGAGCGGTTCAAAAAGGTCTCCATGGTATGCTACCTCGCTATGGGCTGGGTAATAGTGATCGCTATGAAGCCCGTTATGGCTCATCTCAGCACCGTGGGCTTCTGGTGCCTGCTTTCCGGCGGGCTTTGCTACACCGTGGGAGCGATCCTCTATGGGATAGGAAAAAAGATTCCCTATATCCATTCGGTATTTCATCTGTTTGTACTGGCCGGCAGCGTGCTGCACACCATCTGTGTCGCGCAGATCGTTTGCTGAACGTTGGGGCTCTTTTCATTGGAATGACGGCCTGTGCGCCCTTGCCCTTATCTAACAACTCACATCTGAATTTTGAAAGGAGAAAAAACATGGTCAATCATTTCTGCAAAAAGCCCTTATGGGAAGCAAGCCGCCGGCTGGCCGCAGTTGCCGGAGGCACGGAGCCCGCTGATCTGGTAATTATTCACGCGAATCTGGTAAATGTGTGTACCAAAGAAATTCTGGAGGATGTGTCTGTTGCAGTTGCGGAGGGCCGAATCGCCCTGGTTGGGGACGCTTCCCACTGTATCGGAGCGGGTACCCAGGTAGTGGACGCGGAAGGAAAATATCTGGCCCCCGGCTTCCTGGATGGCCATATCCACGTAGAATCCTCCATGATGGGGGCCGGAGAATATGCCAAAGCCGTGATCCCCCACGGCACTACCGGCATTTATATGGACCCCCACGAGATCTGTAATGTATTAGGGCTGCAGGGCGTTCAGTGCCTGCTGGAGGATGCCGCCAGAACACCATTGAAAGCCATGCTCACCACCCCCTCCTGTGTACCGGCAGTGCCGGGCTTTGAGGATACCGGTTCTCATATTGGACCGGAAGATGTGGCGGAGACCATGAACTGGAATTCCTGCGTGGGGCTGGGCGAAATGATGAATTTTCCCGGAATCCTTTCCTCTCATGAAGAAACCCACGCCATTACCGGAAACACCCTGAAAGCCGGGAAGATCATCACCGGCCACTATTCCCTGCCGGAAACCGGCAAAGGACTGAATGCCTACATCGCTTCCGGTGTTCGATGCTGCCACGAATCCACCCGGGCGGAGGACGCCCTTGCCAAAATGCGCCTGGGCATGTACGCCATGTTCCGGGAGGGCTCTGCCTGGCATGACCTGAAAGAAGTGGCGAAAAGCATCACAGAACATACGGTGGATACCCGCTTTGCCTGCCTGATCTCCGATGATACCCACCCCCACACCTTGCTTTCTCAGGGGCATTTGGATCATATTGTTCGCCGGGCGGTTGAAGAGGGCATTGATGCTCTCACCGCCATCCAGATGGTGACCATCAACTGCGCCCAGTGCTTCCAGATGGATCACGAGCTGGGCAGCATTGCCCCTGGAAAATGTGCTGATATGGTGCTGCTGGATAACCTGCAGGACTTGAAAGTGGAGAAGGTTTGGATTGATGGCACTCTGGCTGCTGAGCATGGAGCTGTAACAGAAGAATACACGCCCTATACATACCCTGAATGGGCCACGCAGTCCATCCATATTCGAGACACCATCACACCGGAAACCTTCCGGATTCCCGCCAGGGAAGAAAAAATTGTGGATGGCAGCGTAACAGTTCGTGCCATTGAGGTGATTTCCGCCCGGGTAGGAGACTATGAGCGCCATATAAAGCTCCCGGTACAAAATGGGCTTTTGGAGTCTGATACAGAGCAGGATGTGCTAAAAACTGTAGTGTTTGAGCGCCATCACAACACCGGTAAAAAAGGCTTCGGCTTTGTAAAGGGCTTTGGAATTCGCTGCGGCGCCATGGCCTCTACAGTTTCTCACGACGCCCACAACCTGCTGGTGATCGGCACCAATGATGAGGATATGGCTTTAGCCGCCAATACCTTGATTCAGTGCGGCGGCGGTATGTGCGCGGTACAAAACGGCAAGGTGCTGGGCCTGGTACCCCTGCCCATTGCCGGGCTGATGGGGGACAAGCCCATGGAAGAAATGGCGAAGGCGGTAGCTGACCTGGAGGAAGCCTGGAAGGTGATTGGCTGCTCCATGCCCTCTCCCTTTATGACCATGGCTCTGATTCCTTTAGCCTGCCTGCCCGAACTGCGCCTGACCGACCGGGGATTGGTAGACTGTACCACCTTCTCCTTCTCTGAGATAGAGATATAAAACCGCAAGCCAGGTGCTTTGGAAAGGACAGGCCTGTATTTTATGAAAAACAATATTACACTCGGCGGTCTTATTTCCTGGATCGTTCTCTACTTTGGAATTTTGCTTTTCTCCACTCTCCTGGATATCATGATCTGGCGAAAACGGTTTCCGAAATCAGCTCAATTCCTTCAGCTTCTGACTCTTTCCCTGTGCAGCATGGCCTTTCTTTTCCTGCTTTTTCGATCAGGATATGGCGTTCCGGTATTTGATGGGCTGTCTCCTTCCGGTATTTTGCTTTCTCTGGGCTGCTCCTTTCTGTTTTTTCTGATTTTGGATCAGGGCCTTGACCCATGTTTGGAAAGGCTGTTTCCGCAAAGCCAGAACGGGTATGCGGAAAGTGTGCAAAGGCTGATGAGCGCTCCGGCGGCAGGTTTTTTTCACGCCTGTTTCCTCGCGCCTGTCATGGAGGAATTTCTTATGCGGGGTCTGCTGCTCGGCGGCCTGCAGAGCCTTACCGGTACGGCAGCGGCACTGCTTATCTCTTCTCTGCTGTTTGCCCTGCTGCATTTTAATATGGTTCAAACGCTGTCTGCGCTGGTATGCGGCCTGGTTTTAGGCCTGCTTTATCTTCACACCGGCTGCCTCTTTTGCTGTATGCTGGCTCACTGCGTGTACAATCTGCTTTCCTGTCTTGTACTGATCCGCTCTTCCACAATCTCTTAAAAAGGAGTTTCTTTATGCAATATGCGCTTTATATCGTAACTGCCCTGTATGCCATCCTGTGTGTGATCGCGGCGGTTTCTCAGCTAAAACATACAAAGGAGCGGGAAGCCCCCGCCTGTATGCTCTGTGGCAGCGCCTTGCTGCTTGCCGCCATTTTATTGCAGGTGCTTTTGGGCTCCTGGGGGTGGCTGTCTGCCATAGCCGGCGGTATTTTGATCTTCCTTGCCGCTTTCCAAAATGGCAGGCGCAGTGGAAATTTTCATATTCGTCATCATATCATTCGAGGCATTTTTACCGCCCTTTTGATTCTCGGATATCTTCTTCTCTGATCTACCGGGCAAACGAAATATTACAAAACAGGGCAGGGCGCTTATGCGCCCTGCCCTTCCTTGATTCCCTGCTTTAATATAAGCGCTTTCGGTCTTCCCCTTTTAGGCCTCAATCTCGATGAAATAAAGATCGTTTACACCAAGTTCAGCGGTAATGGTAAGGACCCCATTTTCCCAGGTAAAGGGCCAGAGCTCCCGCCGCAGGGCAGTTTTTTCCTTCAGGCTTTTTATTTCCTGCCGGTTCAGATCCTGAGGACATCCCATTTCCTCCCATACCTTCAGGGGATTGCAGTGCTCCTCATCGATGCGGGAAACCGTGACCCGCCCCGGCTCTCTTTCCCATTCCAGCCGGATGACTGCCTGCTCCTTCGGCAGTGCTGAATTTTTCATTTTCTGGCGGAACAGCAGCACCTGCGTTTCTCCTGTCCTCCGAAACGCGGCAATACCGATCTCCCCTTCGGTGGCGTCTTTTCCCAGCTCCAGCCGTTCTTCCCCCGCCGCAGCCAGCATCTTCATGCCGTAAAATACCGGCTTGGGAATCCCATCCTGGGTGAGCATGCCGAATCCCCCGTGGAACTGTTGAGGAAAGGGGTGCAGCTCCTCAAAAATATCACTGAAGCACCAGACACTGGAGCCATCCACATGTTCCGCCACATCCAGCGCGGCTTTTACATCATAGGCCGCTACCTTCCGCGTATCATTGGTATAAGAAGAAAAACCGGCGTTCTCGTTCCATTCAGTATAGTACACTGGCAAGCCCTTGGCCTGTTCTTTTACAATGGCGGAATTTTTCAGGAAGATATCGTTGGGAATATCCTTCAGCTCAGATTGATCCGGCATAATAGCCCGCTGTCCGGCAAGGAGAGTCTTTTCCTCCACAGCGCTGAGGTCAGGCAGTTCAAAGTGAAAATCCGGGGCCTCGCCGCCTTCCATATCGCCCTGATCCTCTACTCCGCCTATGGGGTCGCCTGCGTACTGATGGGTGGAAATAAAATCTACCGGCACCTGGTTTTTTTCACAGAATTCTACAAAAGAACGTACCCATTTGCTGCCGCTGGTGGAAGGGCCGCCCACCCTGAGCGCGGAATCCACGGATTTCACTGCCCTGGCTGTGACCTCATAGAGCTTAAAATACTCATCTCTGGTTCCGGAAAAGAACACAGGCAGATCCGGCTCGTTCCATACCTCAAAGGGCCAAGTCCTCACTTCCTCCGGGCCATACCGGTGCTCCAGAAAACGGACAAAGGCTTTGATATACTCTGCCCAGGCTTCATAATCGGCAGGCGGAGAAATGCAGGGCTTGTAAAAAAACATACCCCTGTCGTCTCTTGCCGCCAGCTTTTGCGGCATAAAGCTCAGCTCTACAAAGGGCTTCATACCCGCTTCCAATACATTGTCATAGGCCACGCCGCAGGCATGAAAGCTCTGCTCGGTAAACTGCTCCCCGCCGGGCAGAGGCATAAGATCCGAAAGCGTATGGATCGTATTCATATCATCACAGAAGATCCCATGAAACCGAACATACCGGATCCCCAGCTCTTCATGGATAAATTTCAGCTGCCGGGTATAATCGGTACGCAGCGCAAGCAGCGCGTGACCGCTGCCCACACAATATTGCCAATGCTTTTTATGGGGATAGGATTTGCAATCCTTTGAAATCGTAAACTCCATGGTATTTCCTCCGTTATGCTTTTTCAATTTCCATCCTTTGACCTTCTTGCACACTACTCATTGCTGATTGCTCATCAGTCGCCTTTGCCCTAATTTGTACATTGCACATTAATCTAACAGCCACAACTACTCTCTAAACATCCACTCCACGGCCTTCGGGGCGTATTCACTCCAGAACTTCACATCGTGAATGCCGGGGCTTTCGTGGTATTCATGAGGAACCTCCTGCTCTGTCAGGAACTGATGGAACTGGCGGTTCGGCTCGATGAGGAAATCCTCAGACCCGCAGCACAGATAAAGCTCCGGCAGCTTCTTTCCCGCCGCTTTCAGCTCCTTTACCAGAGTTTCCGGGTTGTTCCTGCTTTCCTCCACTGTTTCCAGGTCGCCGAAGCATTCATGATAATAGGCGTAGTTTGCCATCTCGTTGCTTTCGCCCTCCTTCATATGGGCGATCCCGTGAACAATGAGAGCAGAGGACATTCCCGCCGCTTTGCCGAACACCTCGGGATATGCCAGCGCTGTGCGGAGCGCGCCAAAGCCGCCCATGGAAATTCCCATGATATAGGTCTCCTCCGGCGTTTTTGCCAGGCCAAAGGTTTTCCGCACGTAAGAAACCAGCTCCTCGCCTACCAGAGAAGCATAGTTGTGCCCTGTGGAAAGGCCATTTAAGTAAAAACCATTTTCTCCATTGGGGCTGACCACCGCGATATTGTACTTTTGCACCAGCTCCTCCGGCACCCAGCTTTCCGCTTTTCCAGTGTATCCATGTAAATGAAATACCGTTTTCATAGGCCGCCCGCTTTCATTGGGCATATCGTTTGGCAGGATCATTTCAAAGCTGCCGTGCCGGTTCAAGCTGTTCAAAAACAGGTCGATCTTCAATTTTGCCATGTTTTATATTCCTTTCCTTCCGGGAACCACAAACTTTTTCTGGAGTCAGCTTTTTCCCGGTTTCTTCAAAAAACGAGGCCTCCTTCCGGCGGCCCCGTTTCCTCTCACTTTTATTCGCCGCTTGCGGCCTTGGCCTCCTCGATCACCTTTTGAGATACGTTGCCGGGAGCCTCCTCATATCGCTCAAAGTCAAAGGTAAAGCTGCCCCTGCCCTGGGTGCACTGCCGCAGGAAGGTACAGAAATCATGCATTTCCGCCATGGGAACCTCCCCTTCTACTGTTTGGCGGCCTGCTCCGGCAGGCTCCATACCCAGCACACGGCCCCGGCGTTTATTGACCTCACCCATCACATCGCCCATATTACCGTCCGGCACAGTGGCCCGAAGATGACCAATGGGCTCCAAAAGCACAGGGTTCGCCTTGGGCAATCCATCCCGGTAAGCAATGGAGGCCGCGGTCTTGAACGCCATTTCAGAAGAATCTACAGGATGATAGGAGCCGTCATACAGCACAGCAGACAGGCCCACTACCGGATACCCTGCCAGCGGGCCCTTCAGGATACAATCCCGCAGGCCCTTCTCCACTGCGGGGAAGAAGCCCTTGGGAACAGAGCCGCCTACCACACGCTCGCTGAATTCCAGCCCATCGCTGTCACAGGGAGAAAACTCGATCCATACATCGCCGAACTGCCCGTGACCACCGGTCTGCTTTTTATGGCGGCCCTGTACCTGTACAGTTTTGCGAATGGTCTCACGGTAGGGTACCTTGGGGGTCTTCAAAGTGACCTCTACGCCGAATTTTGCCTTCAGCTTGGAAACTGCTACATCCAAATGCTGTTCGCCTAAACCGCCCACTACCAACTCGTGAGTTTCAGAATTATTGGAGAATTTCAAGGTGGGATCTTCCTCGGAAAGGCGAAGCATTCCCTGGGCTACCTTATCCTCTTCTCCCTTGTTTTTAGGCACAATAGCCATGGAAAGAGCCGGGGTAGGATATTCCACACCCTCCAGAGTTACCTTCCGGGTGGGAGAGCAAAGGGTATCTCCGGTATTCACCGCGGCAAACTTGGGAACCGCGCCGATATCGCCTGCGCCGATATACTTTACGTCCACCTGCTTTTTGCCCTGCATCATCACGGTTTTGCCTACCCGCTCCGTATTGCCGGTGCGCATATTCACAAGGGGCGTCTCGGTGGAGACCTTACCGGAAATGACCTTCAAATAGGAAAGCTTGCCAATAAAGGGATCTGCCACGGTTTTGAACACCAGCGCCACAGTGGCCCCGTCCTCATTGACAGGGATCTCCACCGGGCTGCCGTCCACGTCCACAGCCAGTTCCGCCGCCTTTTCCTCGGCGGAGGGGGCAAGCCAGGCAACACCGTCCATAAACTGCTCCATGCCCCGCATGAGCATGGCGTCCCCGCAGAACACCGGAGTGATCGTACCGGACTTTACACCCTTGCTGACGCCTACGATCACTTCCTCCGGGGTAAATTCCTCGCCGGCGAAATACTTTTCAAACAAAGCGTCGTCTGTTTCGGCAACAGCCTCATAGATAGCGGTGCGCAAACCCTCCAGCCGGTCTCCCATGTCCGGCATGGGAACGGCCACGGGCTTGCCGCCGGAATAATCATAGGCCTTATATTCCAACAGGTTGATATAGATATTGGCCTGCCCGTCCTGAATAAAGGGAACTACCACCGGACAGACAGAAGGGCCGAACTGGGCCTTCAGATCCTCAAAAACCCGATAAAACCGGGCGCTTTCATCGCACAGACCATTGACGAAGAAAATCTTTGCCAGACCCCGTTTTTCCGCAGCCTCAAAGGCCTTTTCCGTTCCCACGGAAATGCCGTCCTTGCCGGAAATGACCACCAGCACAGTATCTGCCGCCCGCATGGTTTCGCACAAACCGCCCTCAAAGTCAAACAGACCGGGAGCGTCCAGCAGATTGATCTTCTTATTTTTCCATTCCAGCGGAGCCACTGCTGCGGAAATAGATGTCTTCCGGCGGATCTCCTCCGGATCGTAATCGCACACGGTATTTCCTTCGCCCACCTTGCCCCGGCGGTCAGAAGCCCCGGAAAGGTACAGCATGGCCTCCGCCAGAGAGGTTTTGCCTGAGCCGCTGTGCCCCGCCACTGCAAGATTTACGATATTTTTCGCTTGATATTGGTTCATATGTATTCTCCTTCCACGGCCGGTTGCGCCGCAACCCAATGCCGCGTTCCGCCGGATTTTCCCCGTTTTGCACAATTCAACTTCCAGGGTATAGATAATTATATAACACTTTGCCGGGGATTACAATGGGAAATCAAAGAAAATATATGAATTTTTTCTTGCTAATATTCTGTTTTAAAGCAATGTGCACAAAAAATAGTCCTCGATTTCTTCTAATCGGATAGGAATTGGTTGTTAGTCGTTTAGAAAAAGTGCGCAAGAGCTTTCTCCAATGGCCGGAACGCATAATTCCAATCAGCGCTTTCTTTTTTCCCGAATCGGGTACAGCAGTGCGCTGCTAAATTATGATTTATCATCCCCTGCAAAGACAACGGACCGGCCAAAGGACGGTCTCTGTTCGGAGGCCGGTCCCTACATTCGGCTGAGTGATAACCTATAATTT
>CAMVYG010000079.1 GCA_947171615.1 uncultured Clostridia bacterium | reverse complement strand
TATTGACACAACATGATTTCTATAGTATTTTTACAAAAGAAGGATTTTTATAAAAATAACCCTTCAAAGAGGAATGGAGTTGCATATCGTTAAAAGAAAGGGGATTTGGAGTCATGAAAAAGGTTCAAAAAAGTCTTGCAATGCTGCTTGTGGCGGCACTGTTACTGCAGGTAACGCCCTTGCGGGCTGTGGCCGCAGAAAACGAGCTTTCTACAGTTTTGCCGGAAACGGTTGATTCGGCAGAATTTGTAGATTTTCCAGAGGACAAGCCGGCAGACATACAGGTAGTGTACGAAGAAACCGGGCAGCGTGACGTTGCTGAAAAACATTTTCGTTTAAGCGACGGTTCTTTTATAGCGGCTTCTTATCCTGGCCCGGTGCACTATGAAACGGAAGAGGGAACCTGGGAAGAGATCGATAACACCCTGAATCTTTCTTCCGCCTCTTCCGGCTTGTTTGAAAGAATGGTACGCCCCGGCCTGTACAAAGCCCAAAACGGAGAAGAAACAAAGTCCTATTCTGCTGTTTTGCGCCCTGACGAGACGCTGCTTTCCCTTCAAAACCGTGAGTTTGGCTTTGAAATGGCGCTTTTAAGCCCGGAAACAGCGCAGACTCTTGTAACGGAAAAGAACCGGGAGGAAGACGAAGAATTTCCGGAATCTTCTCTGTCCTCAGAGCCTGGGGCAGATCAGAAAGTGAGCGAAAGCTCCGATATCGCAGAAGTGGAAAGCTCTTCACAGCCGGAAAGCTCAGAAATTTCCGGCTCTGATGAGAACATGCAAAAGGAGAATGCGCTCTCAGGCAAAGCTTTTGTGGAAGAAATTCGTGAAGTAAAACCGGAATCGGGATTACCGGAAACAAGCGCCCCTCTCTCTTCTGCTGTTTCCGTCCCGGAAAACGACAGAGCAGAGCTTTCGGTTTCCTCTGCTCCCGATGGGTCTGACAATACATCTCATGAAGCGCCTTCCGCCGCTCCGGACAATTCCGGTGAAGAAGCCTCTCTGCCTTCTGCTCTTGAAAGCTCTGAAGTAGATTCTGAGCTGGAAAGCGAGCTTCCGCCCCAGGAAACCGAAAAGCCAGATCACATGGAAGGCGGCATGGCGGCCAGTGTTCCCGCAAAAATTGAAAATCCGGAAGAACCGAAGGAGCTTCTTCCGAGCCCTCCCAGCAACAGTATTAACAGCATCGGCGTAAACGACGCCAATGAAACGGCGCTTCCCCTGGAAGAGCAGCTGCAGCCCCAAAAAATATCCTCCAGGGTAACTTACGAGAATGTATGGCCGGGAGTGGATTTGCAGTATTACAATTATGGCTATAACATTAAAGAAAGCATTATTGTCCGGGAGCCTCAAAAGAAGTATCGGTACAGCTTCCTTCTGAATCTGGAGGGGCTTACCCCTGTTTTGCGGGAAAACGGCAACATCGATCTTTTCGACCGGGAAGAAAAGCTTGTGTATCAAATTCCCGCTCCTTATATGACAGACGCCGCCCAGGCTGTTTCCCACCGTGCGGTCTATGAGCTTACCAATACAACAGACGGATATGTGCTGACGGTAGAGGCCGACCCGGAATGGATCAACGCCGAAGACCGTCAATTTCCCGTTGTCATAGACCCCACCCTGATTTTATCCGGAAGTGATTTTGGAACCGCCTTTACCGCTTCCTGTGTAACCTCGGAAGACCCGGACAAAGCGGGCTCCGGCGGAGAAAGCATTTACATAGGGCATATGGTCTCAGGCCATGAAATGCAGGTGTTCTTCCAGTTTGGGTCATTGCCCACTTTACCTGCCAACTGCAGCGTAGTCAACGCGACCTTGAATCTGTACCAGCACACCTACAGCCAGGTGGGGATGAACCGTCTGTTTGTGCAGGCCCATGAGGTAACCTCTTCTCGCCCTGCAAGCTATGCAACAAATGCCGATTGGATCAGGAATATGACCTGGAACACCAAACCGGAGTTCAATAAAAACACCACGGAGGCCTATGCCCGAATCACGGAAGCAACCAAGGGTTCCTATTCCACCTGGGATATTTCCCGCCTGGTGAGCAAATGGTATGCTTCCTCTTCTGCAAACCGTATGCTTGCCATGGACGCCATAGGCCCGGATAATTTCACTCCCACAAGGTGCGCCACCGCTGTTTTCTGGATGAATATCAATTCCAAGCCGCTGTTTTTGATCCACTATCGGAACAATGTGGGGCTGGAAAACAGGTATACCTATCAGACCTCCTCCATAGGCAGAGCGGGCGTTGCCAATATCAGCGATCACGCCGCCCAGCTTACCCTGGCAAATACCCTTTTTGAGAGCAACAGCGAAACCATGCCGTTTGCCCTGACGGCGTATTACAATTCTCCTTACCGGGGCAGATATTTTACAGTGAACGGAGGCTTTGGCGTCCATACGGCAAATTATACTACCATGTATGCAGGCGCCGGCTGGAAGCTGTCTGTGCAGGAAACCGTTGTAAAAACAACGGTGAAAACCAGTAATGCTTCTACCTCTTACTATGTGTATACCGACGCCGACGGAACGGAGCATTACTTTGAAGCAAGCTCCTCACAAAGCTCTTATTCCGATGAAGACGGGCTGGGCTATACCCTTTCAGTTTCCGGGGCTGTCTCTACGCTGAAGGATGAAAAGAACAATCAAAAAGAATTTTATAACGGCTATTTAACAAAGCAGACAGACAGAAACGGCAACGCCATTTACTATCTTTACAATGACAATACAGCCTACAGCGCGTCTGCGCCCTTTAATCCGTCCTCTACTGTGTGGAAGCCGAAAGCAAATCAGGCTAACCGGGTCACGCAGATTTACCAGGTCAATGACAATGGCAGCGCCGCCGATGTGCAGCTCCTCATCTGTAAATTGACGTATTCCGGTAATTTTGTAAATAAAATTACCGATGCCAGCGGAAGGGCGTATACCTTCCAGTATACCGCCCATTCCTCCGGCATACAGCAGCTCAGCAAAATCACCTTCCCGGATGGATATTCCGCTCAGTATGACTATTCTGTCGATACATACGCGCTGACGAAGGCGTATGATTCAGAACTGCAGGCGGGAATAGAGCTTGCCTATCAGTTCAGCTTCGGCAACTGGTGTATCCAGGGGGCTCATGAATATGTGGCTTCCGCCTTAAATGAGAGGCAAACCGTAGGAAACAGGTGGCACAACTATTCTTCCAGTTTGCAGCAGCGGCTGTACCGCTTTTACGGCCAGGATCACAGGGTGGAGACAAAGGACGATATCACTACACGGTATACCTTTGATCTGGCAGGCCGAACGATCAATGTGGTAAATTACAATTACGACTGGACGAAGGTTTTGGGAACCTCCGCGCTTTCTTATACCAAAAACCAGGGAACCGCGAAAACAAATAACCGGGTCACAGGTGCGGCATCTTCCGGCATTGCGGCGGTAAATCACATTTACAATAGTGGTATGGAAGTGCTGCCCGGCAGCAATTACGGCTGGACAGAATACGCCAGCGATACCGGGCCAACCTCGACGTTCTCCACCAGTGTCAGCGAGGTCAGCCCCGTGATCAAACCGAGAACTGGTAGCTATCTGATGAAGATGTACTACCCCACATCTTTGATTTTTACTACCGGATTTGGCAGAATGGTGGGGCAGTATCAAACAGTATATCTAGAGGCAAGAACCACCTATGTGTTTTCAGGTTATGCCAATTCCTCCGGGATCACGAAATTTGGAAAAGACGGCGGAATGACGCTCAGCTTTCAGGACTCCACCGGAACAGAAACTCTTGCCGAAAGTAAAGCGCTGGATTATGCCACCTCTACAAAAATTGAATCCGGCTGGGCGCGTTTGCAGGTCAGCTATACGCCATTGAAAAGCGGATATTATCGGGTTTCGGCAAATTTGAGGAACGCCTCCGAATATGGTGCGTTTGATGATTTGCAGTTGGAAGAGGCTGTCACCGATTTTATCGGGGAATTAGTAGAAAAATGGAATGCTGCCTCCTCTGCAAACCTGCTGCAGCTTGGTTCTTTGGAAACCTGGAGCGCATCGGGCGCGTTGATCACCTCTGTTCCCAATTATTGGACGTATCCGGATTCCCGTGTAACTCCCGTCACCCTGACCGGAAACGACGCCAGCCGTGGCGTTGCCTTTCAGATGCTGGGGCATCCGGACGCCAAAAGACGGGCATCTCAAACAGTTTCCATCAACCGCAGCTCCAATACGACCTATATGCTTTCCGCCTGGGGAAAAGCATATTGCGCAACAGACGGTGCACCCATTACCGATCTGACCAAAGATAATGATCCGCCCAAGCGGTTCTTCGGCATGATCGCCAAGATCCTGTATTCCGATACCACCACCCCGGAATATCAGTATGTTTCCTTTAATCCCCAGTTTAACGACTGGCAGTATACCTCCGGCTTTATTGTACCGAAACGCGCCAATAAAACGGTAACAAGCATCACCGTATCTCTGGCCTATGATTACAATATCAATACCGCCTGGTTTGATGAAATTTCCCTGACGGAGGAGCCTGCCCAGACCTATACCTATGATAGCAACGGTAAGCTGAAAACCGTAACCTCCTCCGCGCAAAGCGCCGATACCTATACCTACAGCGGGCCGGATCTGACGAAATTTGTTTCCGCGTCCTCCGGCACATTCAATTATACCTATGACGCCAGCCACAACATGACGAAAGCAACCAATGACGGCGTCAATCTGACGGCAGGCTACGATACGGCGGGAAACAATACCTCCGCAAAGCTGCAAAAGGGCACGTCCGGCATTTATATGCAGAGCACCGCAAGCTATACCGCGGATAAGAACCATACGTCCTCTATAACAGACGTAAACGGCATTACCACCGGCTATACCTATGACGGCCTGGGCAGAGTGAGCACGGTGAAAACGCCCTATGCGGGTGGTACGCTCACCGTCAACCAGCAGTATGCCGCCGGAACAAACGATAAGGTTAGCAACACCTATGTGTCCGGAACGGTCTCCCTGTCCAATACCTATAACAAAGGGCAGATCTCTTCTGTCATGCGGAAAAGCTTTAACGGCAGTACCCCTTCCTGGCAGAAATATCTTACGCCTGTGGACAACTGGGGAAATGTAACGAAGGTGCAGGTGCAAAGCGGCAGCCATGCGGCCCTGGAAGCGGATGTGGCGTGGGAAACGCCCATTACGCTGGCGTCCTATGAGTATGGCTCCAATAACGGCCCGCTGACACAGCTGACCTATGGAAACGGTGACTGGGAAGAGTACTATTACGATATCTTTGGCCGCCCGGTATCGATCTGGCATTTTACGGATGATCAGTTTGATTACGAGGAAGATCGCAGTTATGATTCCTTCGGGAATATCGCCCGAAGCGTGGTATTTGATGATTTCAACAAGGCAAGTGCGGAATATCTGTATGAATATGACAGCCTGGGCCGCCTGATCCGCAGTGAGCAAAGCGGGGATGCAGTGTCGCCCCTCAGAACCCAGCATCAGTATGACGCGCAGAACCGGCTATCCTCCCAGTCCTGGCAGCTTCCTGAACGCACCCTATGGGAAAGCTATAGCTATAATAATGCCAACGGCACTTTAAAAAGCATGGGCCTGGGTACAGGCCGCTCGCTGACCTTTGGGTATGATAATCTCCTCCGTTTGCAGTCGGAAACCCTGGAGGGGGTCTATCAGCGGCGGAGAAATTATGGGGAAACAACTACCGCCAACAAGGAGACCCAGCGGCCCAATTATTTCATGTACTATAAGCCGGACGGAACCACGGTAAAGCTGGGGTACAGGTATCTGTATGACGCCGCCGGGAATATCAAGCAAGTATATAGCAGAGTCGGAGCAAATGCCCTTGCATTGGAGAGCAGTTACGAGTATGATAAGCTTGGGCAGTTGATTAAGGCAGATACCGGCCTCAGTGTGGAAAGCTATACCTACGACACGGCCGGGAACATGCTGAGCCGCAGCACAGCTGCCACCACAACGGACTATGGGTATGACAATACACAGTGGGGAGATCTGCTCACTTCCTACAAAGGTCAGAAAATTGCCTATGAAGGGCAAACGTATAACAGCACGTCCAACGCTGTAACTGGCACGCCGGTAAGCGGCAACCCCATCAGCTACTACGGAAACGGAAACCGCCGGTGGAGCATGACGTGGGAAAACGGCAGAGAGCTGGCAACAGCAGAAGCCGCCGGCAGAACCGTAAGCTATGAGTACGATAAGAACGGTTTGCGTACCAGTAAAACCTATAACGGAACCAGGTATGATTACGTTTATGCCGGAGACAAGCTGGTATGGCAGGGCTGGAACGGCAATGAGATGTACTTCTTCTATGATAACACAGGTACACCCATTGCGTTCTGGTATTTCCCCAAGGGCGGAGAGCGTGTTACAGGGTATTACTTTACAAACATGCAGGGAGACGTCACTCGCATCGAAGACCCCAACGGCAATGTTCTTGCTACATATGGGTATGACGCCTGGGGAAGAAACTATTCTGCATCCGGCAGTATGGCGAATATCAACCCGCTGAAATACAGAGGGTACTATTACGATACCGAAACAGGCTTCTATTACCTGCAAAGCCGGTATTACGACCCCATCGTCTCCCGGTTCATCAACGCGGACAGCTACGCCTCCACCGGCCAGGGCTTCCTTGGCTACAATATGTTTGCCTATTGCGGGAATAATCCGGTAAGCAGAGCGGATGCTTCGGGGCATAGGCCGATACGAATTGAGGATCTTGGTGATTTTGATGGGGGATCTGGAGGTGGGATTTTTGGTGCGGGAGCACGGATGGTCAGCCAACAACAACTATATGAACATTCATACATATCTAATAATCCCATGGAACAAGCGTTATGTCCAATTTCTGTAGTGACTGGAAATTACACTACTATTTTAGCACCTGAAGTTGGAAATTCAGATAGATTTATTTCCGCATATGCTCAAGGCAGAATGGATAATTATTTGTTATCGTCAGCAGGTGTTAGAATTGGTGGAGACAAACTAAAAGTAAAACTAAACCTTGCTTTGGATGATATTAGCTTGCCAGTTGTGACTGGGTCAAGAACTGGAGATACAATGATTGAGAATTCAAGCGGATTAAGAATAGACTTGACCAAATTGCAAGTGGGAATCGAAATGTCAACAACTATAACACACTCATCCGGAATTAGTGACACAACTTATACATATTACAGCATTAGTGGAATGGGTTTGCTATGGATTCTTTCTACTGCTGTAGGGGTACCTCTACCCAACGCTCCTCCTTTAGTAGGAGCGCCAGCTCATTAAGGAGATGATGATATGAATTGGATTATTTATATGATTTTTAGTGTATTGCTGTTGGGTGTAGGTTTCCTTTTATCTGTGAAACAAAAAAACAAAGTTTTAAAATGGCATCGTATACTTATATCTTGGATCGTTCTAAACATTCTGTTTTTAGGTATTTGTATCCCGCTTTCTACATATAGCTCAACGTCGTTTCCCACGGCAGGAGAAGCTTTTTACTCGCAACACCGCGGAGAGATTTGCGGAATGGTACAAGGAGAAAAATCTTGTTTTGTTATATTTGCAAAGGACGCGGAAGTTTTTGATTGTGCAATTTTGGAATATACTGATGATAATAATTTTAAATTAATACCTAATTGGTCTCTGAAAGAGGTAGCGCAGGGATTCATTGCGAATGGAGCAATCCGGATTTTCCGTTATGCTGATACAGAGGACTTTTATGTTTGGGGGTATAGCAGAACAGAAAACATAGAAACCTTTACTATCAATGATGAATTTGAAAGTGATTTTGCAATGAAAAAAATTCTAAAAAGCTCAACAGATACTTTTGATACGGTTGCCTTTTGGGCTAAGATTCTTCCTGTATCAGGGGTATATGAAATGTCGATAGATGGGAAGACAGAGATAATTGAAATACCGTAACACAGGGTAACACAGGGGACTAATAACACAGGGGACGGTTCTGTGAACACAGGGGACGGTTCTGTGTGTTGTGATGAGGATTGGCCGCCTGATCCGCAGCGAGCAAAGCGGCTATACATTGATTCCTCTCAGAACCCAGCATCAGTATGACGCGCAGAACCGGCTATCTTCCCAATCCTGGCAGCTTCCTGTAACACAGGGGACGGTTCTGTGTGTTGTGATGAGGGTGTGACACAGGGTGTGACACAGGGGACGGTTCTGGGTGTGACACAGGGGACGGTTCTGTGTGTTTCTGTGTTTCTATGCCGGGGATAAACTGGTGTGGCAGGGCTGGAGCGGCAATGAGATGTACTTCTTCTATGATAACGCAGGTACGCCCATTGCATTCTGGTATTTCCCCAAGGGCGGAGAGCGGGTTACCGGGTATTACTTTACAAACATGCAGGGGGACGTCACTCGCATCGAAGACCCCAACGGGAATGTTCTTGCCACTTATGCCTATGATGCCTGGGGGAGAAACTATTCTGCTTCCGGCAGCATGGCGAAGATCAACCCGCTGAAATACAGAGGGTACTATTACGACACGGAAACAGGCTTCTATTACCTGCAAAGCCGGTATTACGACCCCATCGTCTCCCGGTTCATCAACGCGGACAGCTATGCCTCCACCGGCCAGGGCTTCCTGGGCTACAATATGTTTGCCTGACACAGGGGACGGTTCTATGTGTTTCTGTGTTTCTATGCCGGAGACAAGCTGGTATGGCAGGGCTGGAACGGCAACAGTAACACAGGGGACGGTTCTGTGTGTTTCTGTGTTTCTATGCCGGAGACAAGCTGGTATGGCAGGGTTGGAACGGCAATGAGATGTACTTCTTCTATGATAACGCAGGTACGCCCATTGCATTTTGGTATTTCCCCAAGGACGGAGAGCGTGTTACCGGATATTACTTTACAAACATGCAAGGGGATATTACCCGTATCGAAGACCCCAACGGGAATGTTCTTGCCACTTATGCCTATGATGCCTGGGGGAGAAACTATTCTGCTTCCGGCAGCATGGCGAAGATCAACCCGCTGAAATACAGAGGGTACTATTACGACACGGAAACAGGCTTCTATT
>CAMVYG010000078.1 GCA_947171615.1 uncultured Clostridia bacterium | reverse complement strand
GTCCGCCAAGAGGGATGTACTGATAAATGAAGACCACGATCACGCCGGGCAGCAGCATCAGATAAAAGGGGATTTCCCGCCGGAATCTGCCGGCCTTATGTTTTTGCCGATCCATAAATTATGCTCCTTTCTTCCGGCAGCGGCAGCGCGCTGCCGGGTAATAAATGATCACAGGCGATGGCCGGTGAGAAAAGCATTGATGGAATTGGGTATCAGGAAGAAATCCGCCGTCAAAGGCGGCGGATTTTCCATGAAAAAGTTCTGAAATTCAGGAGGACGATCGTCTTTATTGAGCCGAAGCGGCGTACCACTCGTTGACCTCTGCTGTGATCTGTTCGCCGCCCAGACGGTTCCAGTCGTTTACAAAGTCGTCAAAGGTATCGATGGAAGCGCCCATAATAATTTTCGTGAATACTTCGTTTTCCATTTTGCTGAGCACGCCGGAATTTGCCACGATATTGGAGCCCTTGGTAGCCATGGTCTCCGTGGGAGCGCCATAGAAGGCGTTATAGCGGTAGGATTCCGTCTCTTCACATTCCTCGAGAACAGTGAAAGCGCCTTCTGCTCCGTAAATGGCGTTCATGCACCAGTCAGCGCCCAGAACACTTCCGTTTAAGGTGTTCATGATTTTCTCATAGTAAGAAGTTTCAATGGCGGACAAACCGGAGGGATCATCCTTTTCAATGGCTTCCAGGCAGTTCTTATGGGTATCCAGATTCTGGTACAGCTTCTCGCTCATGATGGGAGCGTATTTGAAGGCCTGGATGCCGTCAGGAGTTTCCCAATAGGTCAGGGGATCTGCGTTTTCGCCAAATACCTTTTCGTAAAAGAGATTCAGCATTTTAACTACAGCCTCAGGGTGCTCGCAGTTCTTGTTGACCACTACATAGTTGGATACGGGAATATCCACTACGGAAACAACCGGATCACCGTCTACACTGGCCAGCGGGCAGGCTACCCAATCGGCGTTGGGATCATTATCCTTGCTGCTGTTCAAGGGCCAGGAAGGATTCCACATCATGCCCATTTCAATACCGATCCGTCCGGAACTGGTATATTCCGCGACCTTTCCGCCGTCCTTTGTACCGAATTCCGGGTCAAAAATTCCCTTCTGGTACATTTCCTGAAGCTTCAAAAGCGCGTCTTTCATTTCGGGCTGGATGGAGCCGTATACCACAGAGCCATCTTCACCCTGAACCCATTTTCCGGGATAAGCGCCATAGGCGAAGAAGATGCCGTCCCCTCCGGAGAAGGAGCTGAGAATATCTTTTGTAAGGCCGATACCGTATGTGTCATTTTCTCCGTTGCCGTCAGGATCGTTCTTCACAAAGGCTTCCGCTACGGCTGTCAGCTCGTCCATAGTGGTGGGCTTTTCCAGATTCAGTTTGGTGAGCCAGTCCTGACGGATCCACAAAACAGGTACGCGATCCAGTCCGGTGGTGGCGTTGTGAGGAAGGGCCATCAGCTTGCCGTTAAAATTGGCGGACTTGAATACGATGTTATCCAGCGGACGAATGCTCTTTGTCAAATCAGTAGCGTACTGGTTGAACGCGTCATCCAGGGGAGCAATACTTTCTTCCTTGGAATCCACCAGGCGCTGCAGCTGCTTCATATCCACGTTCATCAGATTGGGAAGGTCGTTGGTGGCGATCAGAACATTGATCTTGTCGCTGGCCTGTACTTGGGGAACAGTCCACTTATACTCAATGTTGATGCCCAGCTCCTCCGCGTAGGCCCGGATCCAGGCGTTGTCCTCATAGCTTTCCCCATCCTTGTATTTGATGGTATCATCTACCACAAAAATCGAGGAGAGCGTGATGGGCGGATCGTATTTCGCCATGGGATCTGCCGGCTCGGCTGCCTGGCTGGACGGCGCCGCAGCAGAAGAGGAAGGCGTACCTTTGCTCTCGGTTTGGCTGGAGGGCGAGCCGGACTGTCCGCAGGCTGTCATGCCCAGAAGTATGCTGGCGGCAAGAGCCAACCCGGCGGCTTTTTGGATCATTGCTTTTTTCATTACAGAACCTCCTTTTGATTGGACAGTTGTTTTACTGTCTATTGTTCTCAAAAAGAGTCTACCATATAAGAAAGAAATGATACAATATTTCCATTTCCAGATTGTTGCCCTCTGTCCAGTTTTTTCGGTTTTTGTCGAAAAAAGGGAAATCAATCTTGCTCCGCACGCTCGGAAATCAGGCTTTCCTGGTATTGCAGAGGCGTCATGCCGGAAACTTTTTTGAAAAATCTGGTAAAGTAGGAGGAAGAGAAAAAACCGACTGCCGCGGAAATATCTTTCATCTTTAGCTTTCCTTCAGCGATCAGGCGCTTTGCCTCTTCCAATCGTTTTTCGGAAATATAGGCAGAAAGATTTTTTCCGGTTTGCGCACGGAATAAATCGGAAAGATATTTAGGGTTGTAGTTGGAAAGCTCGGAAAGCCGGGAAAGAGAAAGGTCTCCATCCAGATGATTCCGAATGTAAGCTTTTACAGTTTCAACACAGCTGTAGGTTTGGGCGTTGCTGGACGCTTTCTGAAACTCAAACAGCGCTTCGCCTAAAGTCAGATACTTGCTCTGAGAAAAAGGCTCGGAAAGCTCTGTTTGAGAAAGCTCCTGAGAAAGCGTTTGGATCGTTTCCGTAGCCCTGGTGTGGGAGATTTGATTGAAGCAGGAGAGAAACAGCAAATTCAGCTCCATTATAAGCTCTCTGCCCAGCTCCCGGCGCTGAGCGGCAAGTTCCAGAAGCTTTTCATAAAAAGAGGGCAGCCGCTTCGTAAAAGCATCCCGATTTCCCGTTTCCAGATCGGCTTTTAAAAGCTGCATTTCTTTTTTGCAGGCTTCCTTTTCCCGGAAAAGAGTTGTTTCCTGAGCAGGCGTATCTTCCCCGTCAGGCACAACATAGATCAGGTTTTTTCCCATGGAAAGCTGTAGACGCAGGGACGCCTGCAAATGCTGATACTCGTAAAAAACCTGATCCCAGGCGGCGGGCTTTTCTGGCAATACAAAGCTGAAGCTGTTTTGGCAGATAGCCTCAGCGGCATCCAGTTCATCGAAAATCAACTTTGGCAGCGCCTGTGTGATGGAGGAGGGGAGAGAAGCGCAGGGCTGTAAAAACCAGACAAATTCATTGCTTTCCTGATAAGCAAAGCACCAGGCTTTGTCTCTCAGCCGGATCGTCAAGAGCTCCGTAAGCTGATTCATTTGCAGTAAAGGCTCAGTCACCGGGGAAACCGGGGCGCCCAGCAGCAGAGTGACCGGTTCCTCTGCCCGGAAGGGAATTTCCATTGCGTCAAAAAGTTCCTGTGAGATCAGGGGTTGGGTGCCTTTCAGAATCTGGCTCCAAAGCTCCCGTAATCGCAGTGCTCGAATGATCCCCAGTTGTTCACGGGAACGCAGCCGCAGAGCCTTTTCCTTCAGCTCATTTTCAATTTCTCCGACACATTCTCCCACAGCCTTCAGAATGGCATCGTGCCCTTCTGTTTTGAGCAGGAAGCGGACGCCGGGATTTTTCAGCGCCGCGTAGGCATATTCAAACTCTTCAAAGGCGGTAAGGAATAGAATACGGCAGTCAGGCCAGTTGGTTCTCACACGCTGCATCAGTTCCAGGCCGTCGATCACAGGCATTCGGATATCTGTGAGCAGAATATCAATACGCTGCCGGTTCAGGATTTCCAGAGCCTGGGTGGCAAGGCATGCCTTCTGAACCTCCAGCTCCCATGGATTGCGCTCCTCCAGCAGAGTGGCTAAGCCTTCAACGATCATAGGCTCGTCGTCAACGATCAAAATGCGATACATGGTTTCAGCCTCCTTTGCCGTTTGTTTCGGAAGGGTCGGAAAGCGGAATGTCGATCTCCACCCGCAAACCGCCAAGCTCGGACCGGGTAATGTGCATCAGCCCGGTCTGACCAAAGCGGATAGAAAGGCGGCGATAGAGATTGGAAAGAGCTCCGGCAGTGATAAGATCCTGGGGCTGTATACAATTTTCCCGAATTTCCCTGAGGGCTGCTTCGCTGAGTTCTTCGCCGTTATCCTCTACAAAAAGAGTGAGCACCTCTCTTTTTTCCTGAAAGCCCACATGGATCATTCCATCGGAAAGCTTGTTGCGCAGCCCGTGCTCCAACGCGTTTTCAATCAGCGGCTGCAGCAGCAAAGCAGGCAGGCGCAAAGCTTCCAGCTCCGGCTGAGGCAGCTCATCAATTTGAATGGTGATTCGGTTGGAAAAGCGGATCTCCTGGATCTCGGCGTAGATACGGGCGTATCTCAGCTCACTGGAAAGCTTTACATTTTCAGAGGCCTCCTTGGTGACAAAACGAAAGTATTCCCCCAGCTTTTGGGAAAGGCGGGACGCCAACTCACAGCCCTCTGCCATGGAAATTGTGGAGATGGAAAAGAAGGCGTTATAGAGAAAATGTGGGTTGATCTTCTGCTGTAAGTGCTTTAGCTCTGCTCTCTGCGTCAAAATCGTTTGCTCGCTTACCTCATTGTTGAGGCGGCAGATCGTGGAGATCATGGAATTGAAGCCTTCGTAAATATAGGCAAATTCATCAGGGCCACGGTGTTCAATGGCAACATTCAGTTCTCCGTTTTCCACACGGCGGAAGGCAGCCAGAAGCGTGCGCAGCGGTTTGTGTACGATCACATAAACGATGGAAGAAAATACCGCCAATACAACGATGGAGAATAGGAGAAATACCATAAGCCAGCTGCGGTAAAAATGCAAAGGAGAGAAAACATTTTCCTCCGGCGTATAGCTGAGCAGAGTTGCGTCCAATGCCTGTGAGCGCTGATAGCTTACTACATAGGGCGTTTCCTGATAGGTCAGGTGCAGGGAACCGGATGCGTCTGTAGCAGCGCGTTTTGCAATTTCTCCCGCCAGATATGCGCCGATCTCTTCGGTGGCGTTCCCTGCGGCCGGCGCGTCTCCAAATTGCAGATGAGCCTGTGTACCATATAGGGATTCTCCCTTGCTGATGGCGCCTGTGAAGGAGTCCAGATCCAGCGAAATGGTAAGAGCAAAGGCGTTTAGCCCCTTAGGGGGCCGGGCGCTCAGATCCATAAGATAGGGGGAAAGCAGCACCATGTAAGGTTTTTCGGTGTAGACTGTAATGGGAGATGCTAAAATTTCCATGCTGTTTTGGATAAACGCATACTCTTCATCTGTCATGGTGGAAACACCGGTTTTTCCGGAAATGGCGATCCCACTGGACAAAAACCAAACCGTGGCGTCTTTTACATAGACAGAGCTGGAACAGAGGGTGTTCATCTTTTCCTGTACAGAGCGTTCCGTTAAAACGATATCGGAGAGAGATAGATCATCATAGGAAAAGCCCAGCGTATTCAGCTCAAAATCGTTGACCAGGTTTAGCTGCTGGCTGCGGATATACTGAATATCATTTTCCAGCACCTGCATATAATTCTTGATCTGCGCCGGGGGTGTAGAAAAATTATGGTGCTGAATTAGGTTGTAGCTCTTTTCGTATACCAGAAGGCTCATCGCATACAGAGAAGAAAAAAGCAGAAGCAACAGCAGCATCACGGTGCGAAAAGTGGAAGCGGTAAACACACGCTTGATGCCGGAAAGCAGAGAGGCATTGTACACAAAATCGCCGCCTTTACCAATAAAATTGCTTCCGCTCAGCTTTGCGGAATTACGCAAAACTTGTCGGAATGTATCGCATTATAGCATTTTCTGCCTGCGTTTGACAAGAAAATCCTGAATTTTAGGAAAGATTTTGTTTCCATTTGCCATACTGCGCTGTCTCTTGCTTTTATTCTCTTACAGCCTGATTTCTACTGGTTTGTCCAAAACCATGGAGTTGGGAGTTACCAGGCAGTCATAGGCAAGAAGCCGCACGCCGTGGGAAGCGGCAAAGCGGAGAGCCTCGGAAAAATCCGGGTCGGTGGCGGTGTTTGGCTCAAAGTATTTGACGCCTTTCATCTGGATCACAAACAGCACGCAGGCATGATAGCCCAGCTCCGCGCATCGGCAAAGCTCCCGCAGATGCTTTGCACCCCGCTGGGTAGGCGCGTCCGGAAAACGAACCACGCCGTTTTCCTCCAGGGTAACGCCTTTTACTTCCAGGAACCATTTTTCATTTTGCCCGGTTTCCCCATAAAAATCAAACCTGGAAATGCCGAAGGTTTGTTCCTTTACGGCAATGAGATCATAGAGGGTCTTCCTGGCCGGGTTTTCACTTTTTTCCAGGTAGACCTCCGCCCCCGGAACCAGCAGTTCCCGGCAGCGTCCTGTGTTCTTTACGTGGCACACATGGGTTTCCCCGCCGATTTTTACATGGGCGATAAAGCGGTTGGGCCGGGAAAGAAAAGTGCCGGAAAGCACCGTTTTGTAGATCATAAAAAAGCCTCCCTGAATTTTTGGAATATGTCTTGCTCTGCGAGATCGAAAGATTTATAATAGGTAGAAAATGGAGCTGGAAAAACAATGTTTGCTATCAATGTTTTTGAATAAGGTCTAGTATAGCATATTTTCCGCCCGGAAGAAATGTGGGAAGCATATTCAAGGTTATGTAAACTAAAATGAGAAGGAAGCCAAGGCTTCTCAGTAAGTTATTAAATAATTGTTCGGCGTTTACGCGGGCAAGTTTTTATCACCAGGAAAGCGGGGAGAATACAGTATGGAGATTTATGTAAACTCAAATGCGTCTCAAAACGGAAAGGGAACAAAGGAAGCGCCCTTCCAAACGAATTCTCAGGCGGCGGAGATTGCCAAAGCGGGAGACGAGGTGCTGGTAGCGCCCGGTATTTACCGGGAATGGGTGGATCCAAAAAACGGAGGGGATTCCGATGCGCGCCGGATCGTCTACCGGTCTTTGGAGCCTGGAAAGGCCGTGATCACAGGCGCGGAACCGATTGGGAACTGGCAGCCCTATGAGGGAGAGGTTTGGACCGCTCGGGTTCCCTATACCACCCTGCTGGAGGGGGATTGGTATATTCCGGAAAAGCCCTTCCATATCGGCGAGGTGTATCTGAACGGAAAATCTCTCTATGAGGCGGAAAGCCTGGAGGGCGTGCTTCACCCGCAGGTGCATGCCGCCTCCTGGGATCCGGAATTCACGGTATATCGCTGGTATGCGGAGCAGGAAGGGGACTGTACCGTGTTCTATGCCAATTTCCACGGGATAGACCCCAACCGGGAAACCGTGGAGATCAGCTCCCGCAAAGCCTGCTTTTATCCTTCGGAGACCGGGAAAAACTATATCACCCTTTCCGGCTTTACGGTGCGGCAGGCCGCTACCCAGTGGGCGCCGCCCACCGCGTATCAGGAGGGCATGATCGGCCCCCATTGGGCAAAGGGGTGGATCATTGAGGACTGCGAGATCTCGGAATCCAAGTGCTCCGGGATTTCTCTGGGAAAATACCGGCAGGAGGGCAATGATAATAAATGGCTCCGCTGGAAATATAAGGACGGCACTCAGACGGAGCGGGAATGTATCTGCCGGGCCCAGGCAGAGGGGTGGACCAGGGAAAATATCGGCTCCCATATCGTTCGCCGCTGTGATATTCACGACTGCGGGCAGACCGGCATCGTGGGTCACCTGGGCGGAGTCTTTTCCGTGATCGAGGACAACCACATTCACCACATCAACAATAAGCAGAATCTGGCCGGTGCGGAGATCGGCGGCATCAAAATGCACGCCGCCATTGATGTGATCTATCGCCGAAACCATATCCATCACTGTACCCGCGGCCTCTGGCTGGATTGGCAGGCGCAGGGCACCAGGGTGACGGGGAACCTGTTTCATGACAATACCCTGCCGAATTTGAAGCCCGATGTATCGCAGCCGGATGCGGCTGTGTTCCAGGGAATGGGGGAGGATATTTTTGTAGAGGTCTCCCATGGCCCCACCCTGATCGACAACAACCTTCTGCTTTCCACCCGTTCCCTGAAGCTGGCCTGCCAGGGGGTGGCTGTAGTGCATAACCTGATCGCGGGCAGCCTGACCGCCGTGGGGATCGGCACGGATAACGGCGCAAAAACTCTTGCCTCTCCCCGGTATACGCCCTATCATATGCCTCACCGCACCGAGGTGGCGGGTTTTATGACCTTCCTGCATGGCGACATGCGTTTTTATAACAACATTTTTGTACAGCAGCAGGTACACCCGGCTCTTTGGGCGGCGATGGAGACAATGGAGGGGAAGAAAAATCCCTGGGACGACGGCAATGTGAAGGCCGGTACCTTTCCTTATGACGGCTATCCCACCTTTGAGGAGTGGGATCGTGAGTTTGAAGGTTACTGCGGTATGGGTTCAGAGTCCAGTGACCGCTACTATATCCATCTGCCTGTCTGGACCGGCGGAAACGTCTTCTTAAACGGCGCTCAGCCCTGTGATAAGGAATGTAACTTTGCGGTGTCGGACACACCTGTTTCCCTGCACCTCCGCGAGGAAAACGGCGCTTATACGCTGGAAACGGATCTGTATGAGCATCTGCCAAAGCAGGAAACTGCACGTGTGACTACAGAGCTTTTGGGAATGGCCTTTGAGCCGGAGCAGAAATTTGAAAATCCTGATGGATCCGCTATTTGCTTTGACAGCGATTATTTCGGAGCTGAGCGGGGAAGCATGCCGCTGCCCGGCCCTTTCGCCTCCGGAGAAGAAGCGAAAAAGCCGCTGCTGCAATAACGGAAAGCTATGCCGTAACGCTCCATATGCTGCCGCGGCTGGTAGAACGGCTTTCGAAAAACCTGTGGAAAAATCAAATTATGGGCCTTCCAGCTTCTGGGAAACCGGAGGCTGGAAGGCTGTTTTTATTTTTAGTACAGCAGGAGCTTATGAAAACCGGAAAATAAATAGTGTAAAGAAGATAAAGCTGATATCGGTATCACATATAAAAATCGAAACAAAAAACTATATCTCTAAAATCTATCGCGGAAATTGTAGAAAACGTAGATGATTTCGAAAAAATATATTGACAGTCTACTTTTTCTAATGGTAAAATTAATTTGAAAAGGTAACATCGATGTCACACGGCGGAAGCACGATAAATTTTAATTATAAAATCAAACAGGAAAAGGAGCGAGCTCAACTATGTATCACGGACTGGAAAATCACATTGGGAATCAATAACGGATGTCCAACGCGGTATCCCGTTCTATCACCCC
>CAMVYG010000077.1 GCA_947171615.1 uncultured Clostridia bacterium | reverse complement strand
GTGACGAAGGATCTCGACTATATTTCAGCCAGCGGGTACAAGTCTCTTTGTATGCGCTGGTTTCTACTGATCGAGATTCCTCGCTTCGCTCGGAAGGACAGGAAATAGTGATTAATAAATTATAAATTCCCGGAGTGATTCCGGGAATTTTTTTATAGAGGCTGTAACCTTTTACGGGATCAGTGGCTCTAATGGGTGTAAAAGCTTTTGCAGAACCAAAGGTAAGGGAGGGAAATACCCTTGAAGAAGCTTGAAAAGCTGGTGCGCAGGGCCCAGAAGGGAGATAAAGAAGCTTTCGTGGAGCTTATGGAGGAGTATAAGCTTTCCATGAGCCGCACGGCACTGGCGATTCTGCACAGCGAGGAGGACGCCGCCGACGCCATTGCGGAAACGGTGCTCACCGCCTTTATGAAGCTGTGTAATCTCCGCCAGCCGCAGTATTTCAAAACATGGATGACCCGAATCCTGATCTATAACTGCTATCACCTTCTGCGCCGGCAGAAAAGAGCAGTGCCTTTGGACACAGTGCCGGAAGGAGTCTGGGCGGCAGACCGCACAGCAGACTATGACAACGTGATCGATATTCAAAGCTGCTTTCAGGAGCTGGGGGAAAACGACAGATTGGTTCTGACCCTGTTCTATCTGGAAGATCTGCCGGTTCGGGACATCGCCGGACTTTTGCATATCGGAGAGGATGCGGTAAAAACCAGGCTGAGCCGGGGCAGAAAGCGGTTTCGTGCCATCTATCAGGAAAAGGAGGAGCAGGATGATGAAGTATATGAAAAATGACGGCTTGGAAAAGGAGCTGCAAAAAGAGTTGGACCTTCCCGCCGTGCCGGAAGTGATCGATCAAAAACTGCGGCAGGTCTATGCCGAGCTGCCGGAGAAGGCGCCCACAAAGCGCCGCAAATCCATGAAAACACCTTTGAAAGCCGCTATTGGAACAGCTTCCGGGCTTGCCGCCGCCTTTGTGCTGCTGTTTGCTCTTAACGGATTAAGCCCGGCGCTGGCGGAAAGCTTGCCCCTTGTAGGCGGCATTTTCCGGCAGATCAATAATACGGAGGGCTGGATAAACCTGACCGAGACTCAGACCAGCGTACAGCAGTATGCCCAACCCATAGAAGGTGTGGCAGTTCAGGTTCCCGCCAATGGGCTGCTGGAGAAGCCCATGAAGATCGCGGTGCGGGAGGTATATTTTGACGGCGAGTTTCTGTATGCCGGGCTTTCCATGGAGATAAACGCCCGAGACAGCGAGCTGTTCAACAAAGGGCCCCTCGGCCGTGAAATCCTGTTGAACGGTGACAGCCAATGGAAATACGATGAGGAAACAGGCATGGTTCACAGCCCGGCGGGCTTTGTCCTGATGGGACATGAGGTATGGCAGCTTACCGAAAGCGGAGACTATGTTTCTCAGATTTCCTTCCGTGTGCCGGAGCAGTACCGGGATCTGGCGGAGCTTGATGTGACGCTGAAATACAATGGGATCTACGCCCGAGGCTTTTTTGATACGGAGCTGAATACCTCGCCCTTTACCGTGAATTTCACGGCGGAAAAAAACGGCGTATCGGTCAAGCGTATCAATGGCGGCGCTGAGATGGGCGGAGTCAGATTGGTTTCCGCCGCGGCTTCCCCTGCCGGAACAGTATATACCCTGGATATCTCTTCGGAGTATGTGAACCCATCCCACGGCGGGAGTTTTGAGGACGGCTGTTCGGTAGGCGCGCTGGGAGTGTCCTCTCCGCTGACCATGGAAGACGGTTCCCAGCGTGTGACGCTGGTGCAGGGCGGCCTGCGGGAAACCGAGACCCGGAAGATCGTATATTCTGTATTCGATAAGAACAATACCGACGAATATGTGGCGGTGTTCCTGCTGGACTTCCAAAACGAAACTGTGGAATTGGGCTCAGCGAAGGATATCAAGAGCTTCACTTCGGCGTTTTATGCCTGTGACGGGGAAGAAATACAAAATTTTCCTGGCAGATATAAGATTTCTCTTGCCAGCCATAAGGAGAACGGAAACTATCTGCTGCTTTTTGTGGAGACAAAGGACGAACACCCTAAAACCGTGCGAATGGAGGTTTGGCAGGAAAACACCCTGCTGGGCTCCCGTGTGGAAGAGCAGGATAACAGGTTCTACGAACACCGTGGCTATCGAAACGCGGCGGGAGACCGGGTGGAGACAAATACGAACAGCTATACCTTCGGTATTGTGGGCATGGAGATCCTGGATTCTGCGAAGCCCGTGACTATTAAGCTGTATGATACGTCTACCGAAGAGCTGATGATGGAGGAAGCCATTCTGCTTACCCCAGAGGAAGCGCATGGATGATCTTCCGGCGGGAGCTGGAAGCCGGTAACCGGCCTAATGAGTAAAACGGGTGCTCGATACAGCGGCCCGGCGAATAAAAGCAGAGAGAATGAATTTGGACTTGATTGAATATAAAAAGGCCAGCCGGGTAACCGGTTGGCCTTTTTAGGCTTGTTTGCGATTTTTCAAAATAAGTCCTGCTTTTCCTTATGCTCCAATACCGCCTGAATCATGGCGGCAGCGATCTCCTGCTGGCTGGGCGATGCGTTTTTCCACAGCTTCTCCAGCTCCTGGATTTTGCTGACCTCATTGTCTTCCATCATATCCCGCAGCAGATAATCGGGGGAAACTTTCAGTGCATTGCAGATCGTGACAAACACGGGCAGGCTGGGAACTTTCGTGCCGCCCTCGATCTGCCGCAGATAGGTAGCGTTGATGTTGCACAATTCCGAAAGCTTGTCCGCCGTGAATCCCCGATCCTTCCTCGCCATGTTGATGCGTTTTCCCAGTCCTTTTTCGTCCATCCCTTCACCTGCTTTATAAGCTGATAGCCTTTCTCGCTGATGATCGCTTTGCGATCATTATTTCTCAGCAACCAACCGTTCCAATTCCTGAGCGGAATCCACCAGATATTTCGCCCCATGGGAGAGGAGTTCTTCTCTGCCCCGGAAGCCCCAGAGCACGCCGCAGGGATCCATACCGGCGTTCTTGCCGGTTTCCATATCCACGCCGCTGTCCCCGATATATAAAATCTGTTCGGGAAGCAGGGAAAAATCTTTTGCCATATCCAGCACTGCTGTGGAATCTGGCTTTTTGGGAATGCCCTCCCGCTGCCCCTGCACCAGATCAGGCAGATCGCCGTACAGCTCCCGGACAATATACTTTGTCATATTGTCCGGCTTATTGGAAAGCACTCCCAGCCGCAGGCCGTGGGTCTTCCATTTTGTCAGAAGCTCCGGCAGGCCGGGATAGGGGGTCACCAGCTTCATAGGCTCACTTTCGTACCGGCGGTCATATTCTGCCCGAAATTCCCGAAGGGCTTTTTCGGAAAGGTCTGCTCTCACTGCGGCAAGCATACGCTTCATCAGGACATCCGCCCCGTTTCCCACCAGCTGCCGGTAGTTCTCTGTGGGGATCGGCGGCAGTCCGAAAGCGGCAAGAGTTCCATTGCCAAAATAGGCAATGGATTCCAATGTGTTGGCCAGGGTCCCGTCCAGATCAAAAATACAGCCTGAATACTTTTTACCGTCCATTACAGCGCCGCCTTTCCCGGTTTTATACCGTTTACATTATAATTCTCAAGGCAGGGAAAAGCAAGGAAGAAATGTTGATTTCCCGGCAGCTAATTGCTATAATAGGTGAGGAAAAAGGAAGGGAAGTGTTTTTGTGGATTACGCAGCGCGGGCCTTGCGAATGCACCGGGAATGGAAGGGAAAAATACGGGTGGAAACTCCCTGCCCCTTATCAGATAAGGAAGATCTTTCTGTGGCCTACACGCCGGGAGTGGCCGCTCCCTGTTTGGAGATTGCCAAGGACGTGGAGAAGTCTTACGAATATACCCGCCGGGGAAATCTGGTGGCAGTGGTGACAGACGGCACCGCCGTGCTGGGGCTGGGGGATATCGGCCCGGAGGCGGGAATGCCGGTCATGGAAGGGAAATGTGCGCTGTTTCACGCCTTTGCCGGAGTAGACGCCTTCCCCATCTGTGTCAGAAGCAAGGATGTGGATGAGATCGTCCGCACGGTGGAGCTGATCGCAGGCTCCTTCGGCGGGATCAATTTAGAGGATATCGGGGCTCCCCGCTGCTTTGAGGTGGAAAGAAAGCTCAGGGAGCGGCTGGATATTCCGGTGTTTCACGATGACCAGCACGGCACCGCCGTGGTGACGGTGGCTTCCATGCTGAACGCCCTGAAGCTCACCGGGAAAAGCCTTGACAGCATTTCCGCCGTGGTCAACGGCGCGGGGGCGGCAGGCACGGCCTGCACCCGGCTCCTGATGGCCCTGGGGCTGAAAAATGTGGTGGTATGCGATAAAATCGGCGCCCTCTATGGGGGCCTTCCCGGTATGACCCAGGCCCAGGCGGAGCTTGCCGCCCTGACAAATCCCCAGCGGAAGCAGGGGAGCCTTGCCGAAGTGATCCGGGGCGCGGACGTGTTTATGGGCTTTTCCGCGCCGGGCTGTCTCACCGGCGAGATGGTGCATACCATGGCAAAGGACGCCATCGTGTTTGCCTGCGCCAATCCTACCCCGGAGATTTTTCCGGAGGAGGCCCTGGCGGCAGGGGCCAGGGTGGTGGGCACCGGGCGTTCCGATTATCCCAACCAGATCAACAACGTGCTGGCTTTCCCGGGTATTTTCCGGGGCGCGCTGGACGTGCGTGCCAGAGAGATCAACGACGAAATGAAGGTTGCCGCCGCCTATGCTATAGCCGGGTTGATCCCGGAGAGTGAACTGCGGGAGGACAACATCATTCCCTCCGCGCTGGATAAAAAGGTGGCTCCCGCCGTGGCAAAGGCTGTGGCAGACGCTGCCAGAAAAACCGGCGTGGCAAGGCTTTGAAAATGGATAAGAGGGGGTTAAGTAACATGGAAAAAGAACAGAAGGGGCTTCCGCCTGTTTTGAAAATCGTTCTCACTGCGCTGTTTGCGGCGCTGACCTTTATTGGCAGCATGATCTATGTTCCCGTTCCCGCAGTAGTGGGAAATCTCAGCAGGATTCATTTGGGAAATATATTCTGCCTGCTTTCCGGACTGATTTTAGGGCCGGTAGGCGGTGGGCTAGCGGCAGGAACAGGTTCCGCTCTGTTTGACGTGATGAATCCCAAGTACATTGCGTCCGCTCCGTTTACCTTTGTGTTCAAATTCGCCATGGCGGCTTTGTGTGGCCTGATCTCCGCCAGGGGTGAAAAGAAGGGCAGGGCGGTGCACGGATGGAACGTGATAGCCGCTGCTGCAGGCAACGCTCTGTATATGGTGTGCTATTTGAGCAAGGCGTTTATAGAAAGTGCGCTGCTGGGAAATGAGCTGGAAGTCACTTTGCTGGCAGTTTCCACCAAGGCTGTTACCTCCGGCATCAATGCCGTCATTGCCGTGGTGGTTTCCGTGCCGTTGTACACCATGATCCGGGCGGCGCTGAAGCGAAGCGGCATGGCGGGGAAGCTTACCTGGTAAGCTTTTCCATTTCGGAAGAAAACCATTTCCACAGGACTTCCAAAAAAGTTTCATAGAAGGATTCGGGAACCGTCACACCTTTTTCACAAAGCAGGGGCATACTATTGTCATAACAACAAGCGCGGGGAATACCCGCGGCCCCAAACGGCATTGTGAAAGGAGCGACGGTTTTTTATGTTTGATCCCTATGATAACAAAACTTACAATACGTCCCATTCCGAACAGAATGGAGAGCAGCAGTCAGGTGCGCAGAAGCCTGCGGCCCCTGGCTATGGCACCGGCGCGGCTCCCTACACGGCTCAGACCGGAAATCATACCGGAGCGGCCTATTCGGAGCCTGCTCAGCCGGCAACGGCCCCAAGCGGCGGCACATATTCCGGCAGCGGAAACGGGAACGCCTTCTCCCAGCCTCAAAATTCTTCCACGTCTTATGGAAGCGTTCAGCAGCCCACACGGGCGGCCTATACCTGGAATCCCCAGGGAAATCAGCCCTATTCCTCTCAGGGGAATCCGCCCTATTATTCTCCTGCCAATACGGCCATGCAGCCGATAAAAAAGAAAAGCTCCGGCAAGCGGAGCGGAAAAACAGCGCTAAAAGTGCTGGCGGCGGTTTTGGCCTGCGCAGTGGTCTCTTTCAGCTCGGTGGGCGTGTTCGCGCTGATGATCCAGAACGGTGTGGTGGAGATCAGGAGCACGGGTGAAAGCGAAAAGACGGCGGCCTTCACCCTGTATAAAAATGTGGACAGCAACAAGGGGGCTACCCCCACCGTAACGGGAGAAAGCCTGACTAACCAACAGGCGGCGCAAAAGCTGATTCCCTCCGTGGTATGCGTGCAGAATTACCAGATCACCCAGCGGGGCGGATTTTTCTTCGATTACGGCGGCTATGAAAATGACGGGGAGGCCGCTCTTTCCCCTGCCGGAGAGGGTTCCGGCATCATCATCTCCAAGGACGGCTATATTGTGACGAATCAGCACGTGATCGATGGAGCTACCAGCCTGAAGGTGGTTACCTCCGAGGGACTTACCTATGAAGCGGAGCTGATCGGTGAGGACACCCAGACAGACCTTGCCGTGATCAAGGTCAATACCGAGGATGAGCTGACTCCGGCGGAGTTTGGCTCTTCAGAAGACTTACAGGTGGCAGACGAGGTAATGGCTATTGGCAACCCCGGCGGCCTGCAGCTGAATTCCAGCGTGACATTTGGGCATATCTCCGCCTTAAACCGGGAAGTGACCAACAGCGATACCGGCTACAGCATGAAGTGCATTCAGACCGACGCGGCTATTAACCCCGGCAATTCCGGCGGCGCGCTGGTAGATCAGAACGGCCGTGTGGTAGGAGTGAATTCCTCCAAGATCGTGGCAACCGGCTATGAGGGACTGGGCTTTGCCATCCCCTCTGACACGGTACAGCCCATTGTTTCCGATCTCATTGAATTCGGCTATGTGAAGGACAGAGCCATGCCGGGCTTCTCCGGGCAGTATATTGACCGCCTTACCGCTAGCTTCTATGGCATGAACGCGGGCTATTACGTTACCCAGGTCACAACCGAGCGGGCGGCGGAATCCGGTTTGCGCCGGGGGGATATGATCACCGCTATCGACGATACGCAGATCACCTCCAGTTCCACGATCACGGCTTATATCGCCAATAAAAAGCCGGGAGATACCGTGGTTCTTACGGTAGACCGCAGCGTTACCGGCCAGCAGGGTGGCAAGATCGAGCTGGTTCTTTCGGAAAACACAGGTAAGTCCGATATTGTATCTCTTCGCGGATAAGCTTTTCTCCTGAATATACACGGAGCTGAGACAGAAGTACTGTCTCAGCTCCGTGTGTTTTATGTATAGATTTTTGCTTTTCCAAAGGAGGGTGTTCTTCAGCATTATATGATTCAGGAGGATCGCGGGCAGTAGTTCCTTTCAGTGAGGCTATTTGCTTGCAGCGAATCTTTCGTCTTCCCCAATCGGATACAGCGGTATTTTAATGTGACAATTGACAAAATGGGTCGCGATATGTATAATATTTTGCGTGGAAACCCAACCGTTATGTCCTTCAACGGCGGCGGTAGAGACGGTTGCCCAAATCCATCCCCGCTCATGAGCAGGGAAGGTAGGGCCGTTGTGTTGCTCCCTGAGCGGGGAAATAATCCGCTGGGAGGTGATACATATAGCTTCTGAATTTATCGGCTTTTGCACCATTATCAGTGCGGTAGTGGGTATTGCATCACTGATGCTATACCTGTACGATAGAAAAAGGAAGTGAGCCGTCTGCTGGCACAGACGGCTCACTGAATGATGAGGGAAACCCCTCATGTATGATTGAGCAGTATGTAAAGGCAACCGTTTGGGTTTCCACATCCTTATTATAGCATAACAGCGAATTCGCTGTCAACTGGACTTCACTATCTTATCACAGGACATGTCATGATGTCAACACTTTTTCCGAAATCTCACCACATACTGTACCACACTTTTTTACATTCAGTGGAATAAACCTCCAGTGTTTTTAGATAAACAATTTTTAAAATGCAGATAAAACCTATGAAAATCAATGTTCCATATTTCGTCAAACAGAGTTGCGCATGGTACTTTACCATCGGTTTCATGCTTACCGGCTCATGTCAAAGTGCAGTCTACCGTCCTCTTCTTTGACATACGGCTGTCGATTTTTTATATACGCGTATTCGGGGTATTTGGAAAGAGCGTTCCGCAGGATGCAGAAGATGACGGGATGAATCCGCCGGTCGGTTTCGCTGTTCATTACGCAGCTTTTTTCTGTAAGCCAGCAGCACATTTCAGCTTTATATTTTTCAAGCTCCGGCAAGGCAATAGGAAAGGGAAGTTCTGAAAGGCAGAGCCAATAGTACCATTCGGAGAACCAGGGACGCTTTTTTTCGCTGCGGTGGCGGTTATAGTTATCGATCCTACTTTTGATCCAGTCTGTTTCCTCCGGTGCCGCAGCCGCGAGAAATCGCAGAACGATCAAGGATGCGTCAAAGCATTCTCCTATACCGTCGTCCTGAAATCCGAAGCAGGTGGTTTTCAGCCGTTTTAGAGTTTCGGCGGTCATCTGCTTTACTTCATCGCGCTCCGGCGCAAAAAGGCACAGCAGCCGGAGAATTTCCAGTTCATACAGGTTGGCGGATAAAATCCGGGTTTTCGGGGTTTGCCCCAATACGGTTTTCAGCTTTTCTCCAACGGGGGGAATGTAAAACATCGGATACATTTTTCTGCCGTTTTTATCCGGGGCCTGTCGCTGGATAGCCGGGGACGCATTTCTGTCAGAGAGAAATTGTTTGGATATGGCACGGCCCTGCGGGTGCTCATTACTTCCACTTTTGATGAGATCGTGATTTGTCTGTATCATCAACTCATAAGACGTCATTTTTCAGGCTCCTCTCCTTTTTGGGCAATTTTCCGATAAAATCAGCTGGAACGGGCGGGGGCAGCTCACTGAAATTCTGTCATATTGGGCCAATAGCGCATGGGCATATTGCCCCGGCGGAGCTTATGGTTTAAGCGGCCTTCAACGGCAATGGCTTTATAAAACCGCTTCCAAAGGGCCCGGTATTTTTCTTCCTCCTCGTCCGGTGGAGGAAGCTCGATGCTGTCCGCCTGGAAAAACTCGCGGTTTCCGTTTTTGCGGTAGAGAAAGC
>CAMVYG010000076.1 GCA_947171615.1 uncultured Clostridia bacterium | reverse complement strand
GGCACTGGGGCCCCTTCTCGGAATGGAGCTTCAGGAAATAAATGGATTTTCCCTTACCTTTCTCTGCGCGGGAGGGTTTGCGTTCCTTTGCATTCCCCTGATCGCCGTACTGCCTTTTTCTGTGAATTACTCTGTAAGCGAAACGCGAAAGGGGCTGCACCTGAAAGATCTTTTTGCCGCTAAATTTACATTATATATGCTAATGGCGCTTTTATTCAGCTCCGCGGGCGGGCTGATCAGTACTTACCTTGCGATTATAGCAGACGTCAGGCAGATAGCGGATATCACTATTTATTTTACGCTCTTTTCGATTCTTTCCGTCGCCCTTCGCCCTATAACCGGCCGCATTTTAGACCAAAAAGGAATTTTTTATATTATCATTCCGGCCCTTTTGGGCAGCGGATTGTGTATGCTGTTTGTAGGAATGGGTAAAACTTTAGCTATGTTTATGATCGCCAGCTTTTTTGGAGCGGTGGGACAAGGCTCGGGGCTTCCGTCCATACAGGCGCACTGCGTAAAGATGGTGGACAAGGGTTCTACAGGAGTTGCAACGAGTACCATTATGATCGGGCAAAACATAGGAAATGCCATTGCCCCTGTGATCGGGTCTTTCTTTATTGGAGCTTTTGATTATGAGGGAACCTTTGCCGGAGTAGGGGTATTTATTATGGTTGCAGGCGCTCTGATCACCCTGGTTCAGTGGAAAATTACAAAAAACCATTTTAAGCCAATGTCAAAAAAACAATAGTAGATGTCAAAATGACGGTGGTTTGATGGGTGAAAAGTAAATAAAATTATTGTATAAAATGTCTGGTTTTGCACGAGATCGTGCAATCCGGGCGAAAAATGATGAGGAGTGTGAGACAAAAATGAAACGCTTTATTTCATTCCTGCTGGTTTGCCTGTTGGTCTTTTCTCTGGCTGCGTGCAGCAACGGAGAAACGTCATCAGGGAAAACCAGCTCCACTGCAAACCCCGAAAGCAAAGCCAATAGTGAGCCCGTGAACCTTCCGGAGGATGAAGAGTATCCGGTCATCAGGATCAATGAGACGGCTTTCTATGGTACGCCCCCGGCAAACGGCGACAAAATTCAGGAGGCTTTGAACGTCATTCTGCGGGAAAAGGCCCACGCCGAGATTGAGTTTGTATATGTTCAGATGTCTGATTTGAAGACACAGCTCAATCTTTTATTGACAGGCGGCGATGACTCTCTGGATCTTTTGAGCTCGTTCTGGTATGCAGGAGTCGGAGAGCTGGCTTCCACCGGTCAGGTCATGGCGATCGACGATGTGCTGGCGTCCAGCGGTCAGGGGATCCAGGAGATCTTTGAGCCGTATTCCGAGGTGCTGGATTGTGGCCGTGTCAACGGGAAGCTGTATGGAATTCCCTCGGTTTGTGCATGGACCTGTGAGAACTGCTATCTGGTTATGGAGGATATTGTTGAGGGAGCCGGAATAGAGTTCCCCGAGAAAATTGCCAATCTGGATGAGCTGACTCCCTTGCTCATTAAGCTGAAGGAGGCTAACCCGGACAAATACTTTATCGCGGGTTCCACCTCTCCTTACTGGATTCCCAAGACCATTGATTACCTGGGCGACGCCAATTATTTCGGCGTGATACTGGACCCGGAAAACAGCACAAAAATCGAGAATTACTATGAGTCTGAGTATTTCCTGAACTTCCTGGAAAACGTGAAGATTTGGAAGGAAAATGATCTCATTTCTCCGGATCCCATGAGTAACGACACAGCCGTACTTGGCAATTTGAGCAGTAAGATCACCTATGGTGTAACCGGATATGATTACAATCTGAAAAACACCATCTATGAAGCTGAAAAGCAGAATTCGTACGATGGCCCCATTTTGGGAACTCAGATCGGTGAAAAGTATCTGACCAGCGCAAATGCCAGCACCTATATGTGGCACATCACTTCCTTCTGTAAGGATCCTGAAGCTGCAATGCGTGTTCTCAATGTGCTTTACACAGATCCTGAAGCCGCGAATATCCTTATGAACGGCCTGGAAGGCGTATCCTATGTTATCGATGAGAATGGACAGCTTGAGTATCCCGAGGGGGTTACCAATCATCAGGAAGCGGGTTGGTTTGCCATGTACAATGCGGCCCGGCCCAACGGATTCCTTTGCCCGACCTGGAATTACTCCAGACCTGATTCTTACGACCTTCTGAAGGAAGACAACGCCACGGCGATCAAGTCTACCGCCCTGGGCTTTACTCCTGATCTCTCACCTGTTGCGGATCAGTATGCGGCCTGCGCCAATGTGATCGCTCAGTATTATGCTCCGCTGGTGAACGCGGTTGTAGACATCGATGAAACTCTTCCTGTTTTCCAGCAGGCTCTTCGCGACGCCGGTATAGAGGATATTATTGCTGAGGAACAGAGTCAGTTTGACAAATGGCTTGCTGCCAAGTAATTTGATCGGAAAGCGGAGAGGAGACTTCATTGTCTCCTCTCATATATTTAATAGTTTGGATTAATTTTGTTTTTGTTGGTGAGAAAAATGTCTTTTGAAAAATTGACGCGTTACATGGAGTCTCTGAAAGACAGCCATGATATCAAGGGTCTGGACCTGATCGTTAAGAAAAACCATAAAGTTGTTTATCGCCACAAGCAGGGCTTTAACGATTATTCCTGCAGCAGAGCGGTTTCGGAAAACGACTTGTACTATTTATATTCCTGCACAAAAATCGCGACCATGACTGCATGCATGCAGCTGGCAGAGACTGGCCGAATCCATCTGGATTCCCCGGTTTCCCAGTATTTGCCGGAATTTTCCTCTATGAGGGTGGCGGATGATTTTGTAGTCGGTGATTTCAAAAATATGCCGAATCAGTCTTCGCCGACACATGCGGCAAAAAATCAAATCCTGATTCGGGATCTGATGGCTATGACCGCCGGTCTCTCTTATAATACCACTTCAGAGCCGATTCTGGAATGGAAGGAGAAAAGCGGCAATAAGGCCTCTACCCGGGAGATGATGACTGCGATCGCGCAGATGCCTTTGCTTTATGAGCCGGGAACAAGACATGCCTACAGCCTGGGGCACGATGTGATTGCCGGTGTGATCGAAGTGGTTTCGGGAGAGAAATTCAGCGATTACATAGTGAAGCATATTTTTAACCCCTTAGATGTGAGCGACGTTTATTTTCATCTGAGGGAGGAGGACAGGGAAAGAATAGCAGCCCAGTATTCCATTGATTTTTCAACCGGTAAAAAATCCCCCAAAGAGGGAAATTCATTTGAACTGACCGAGGAATACGATAGCGGCGGCGCTGGCCTGATCGCCACGGTGGACGGCTATTCCGCATTGCTGGACGCCCTGGCCTGCGGTGGCGTTGGGGCAAATGGAAACAGGATTCTAAAGGCGGAAAGCATTCAAACCATGAGTACGCCCCGCTTAAATCCGGTACAGCTGGATGATTTCACAATGAAAGGAATGTTCCGGCCAGGCTACAATTACGGCTTGGGTGTGCGTGTTCTGGTGGATGATACAAAGGCTAAAAGCCCGGCGGGCGAATTCGGCTGGGATGGCGCGGCGGGAGCATATGCCCTGGTGGACCCCAAAAACGGCGTCAGCGTGTTTTACGCTCAGGAAATTTTGGGCCTGATGGGAGTTTATTCCGAAATTCATCCCAAAATCAGGGATCTGGTTTACGAATGTATGGAGTGATTCCTCAACGACAGCGCTTGACCGGGACGCCGTATCGGCAATCCGGCAGTACAAAAAACAGAATGAATGTAAGGAGGAGCTTATGGAAAAATTTTATGTTCAGCTGGATGGGTTTTCCCGGCAGTTGGTTCATGATTATGAAGGGGTCATGACCCGCGTGGCTAAGCTTGGCTATAACGGGATCGAGATTTTCTATGGTCTGCATGGCGGATATACGCCGGAAGGCTTGAAAAATTTTCTTGACTCCATTGGCATGGAAGTGATCAGCTCTCACGTGGAGCTTGAAGATACAGAGGAAAATCTGAAGTACTTACCCGGCACCGGCTGCAAATATATGATCAACCCCGGTTTGGCCATTACCTCAGAGGCGGAAGCTTTTGAGGCCGCTGAGCTTTTAAATGAAGTGGGCAGGAAATGCAGGAGCGTGGGCCTGAAATACGGTTATCATAATCACTCCAACGATTTTCTGAAGGTTGGCGACAAAATGATCTGCGATATCCTCATCGAAAATACCGATCCGGAGCTGGTCGCTTTTGAGCTGGATATCGCCTGGGCCTACAGAGCCGATGTGGACGCGCCGGAATATATTAAGAAGTACCCTGGGCGCTTTGAACTGATCCATGTGAAGGAGACCAAGGAATTCCCCATGAAGCTGGACTTTATGAAGCCCATCCCCAAGGACAAGCAAGGGGAGAAGGATATTTCCGGCTGGCCCAAAATGAGTCCGGAAGCTGCCAAAAAGCTTGATGAGGCGCTTTCCATCAACTGTGAGCTGGGCAGGGGACTTGTGGATATGAAGGCTGTGAAGACTGCTGCGGACGCACAGCTCTGTAAGCCGATTTACATTGTAGAACGGGATTACGCCTGGACGGGAGATATCTTCACGACCCTGGCGGCCGATTCAGGATACTTAAGAGCTCTATAAGCAAATATTTGAAAAGGGAGATGTATTAAAATGAAAAATGTTGCAATTGTTGGCTGCGGAAACATGGGCGGCGGCCATGCTCTGGCCATTGGTTACGGCACAGGCTATACGGACTGGCAGCTGCCTCAGATTATTGATGATGAGATCGAAGCTGTTACCACGGATATTTCCAAGATCCTGCACCTTTCCGGCATTTTTGATATTGATGAGAAACGCCAGGAATGGGCCAGAGGCGAAGGCTTCCATGTCTATCAGTCCCTGGATGAGGTTTTAAGCGATCCTGAGGTGGATATTGTGCTTATCGCTGTACCCAACCACCTTCATGCCGAGATCGCGATCAAGGCCATGCGGGCCGGCAAGCACGTGCTCTGTGAGAAGCCCGTGACCCCCACCTCTGCTGAGCTTGAGGAGGTGCTGAAGGTTTCCAAAGAGACCGGCAAGGTCTTCTATCCCCGTCAGAACAGAAGATGGGATCCCGATTACCTGTTGGTCAAGAGAATTTATGACGAGCAGCTGGCCGGCAAGCCTCTGAGTTTGGAGAACCGCATTGGCGGCGGCGGCGCGGACGGCCCCTTCGGCTGGCGCAGCGAAAAGCGCTATGGCGGCGGCATGATGCTGGATTGGGGTGTGCATTTGATCGACCGTATTGTTCAGATGAACAAATCAAAGATCAAGCAGATCTTCTGCCAGGTGATCAACCTGACCGGCACAGATGTGGACGAGGGCTTCAATTTGACCCTGATCTTTGAGGATGGATTTATCGCTTACATCGAAAGCGGCGTCGGCCACTTTGATTCTCCCACACCGGGATGGCGTTTGAACGGCACCACGGGTATCGGCGAGGTCATGACCTTCACCGGTGAGGGCGGCAAGGTCATCAAGGCGAAGCCCCGCGATCCCAATTTCGTCCGTGATTTCAACTCTCTTCCTGTCAGAAAGCCCACCGTTAAACGCGGCGAAGGCCCCAACTGGTTTACGCCGCCTCCCGCAAATAACGATGTGATCGAATTGGAGCGGCCTATCTTTGACCGCAACTCCCTGTACCGGAACCTGGTGGACTGCATTGAGGGCAAGGCCCAGCAGATCGTCACCGGTGAAGAGGCTCTCCGCGTTCTGAAGATTATGGAAGCCGCACTGCTCAGCGGCGAGAAGAACGAGGTCATTGATTTCGAGTAAGAGGAGTAACTGAATAAGCTGTTTTGTAACAGAGAAACGGAGATGACTGTGATGGATCAACGCAAATTTGATACGTTAAATGCGAGTCCGTTGAATTTTTCGGAGACCGATCTGTGGATGGGGATGATCCCCGCTTCCCCGGATGGGAAAACGCCACGCAGAATGGGCTATACCCGTCAGCCCAGGGCTATCGAGTTCCGGCCGGAAGGTGTGGAGTTCAATGTTTACGCTCCCGATGCGAACAGCGTGGAGGTCAGCGGAACCAGGAATACCAGACTGGGTGAGGAGAAGCATCCTCTGGAGAAGAAGGAGGACGGCTGGTGGCAGACCGTCATTTCCGGAATTCCCGGCGGTGTACAGTTCCTTTACTACTACTTTGATGGAAAGGAGCATTTGTACGAGCACGCCCCCATCTGCTATGCCCATAATCGGCTGTGCAATTTTGTGGATGTGCCGGACCCGGAATTCGATTTTTACGATTTTAAGGATGTTCCCCACGGTACGGTTCGCTGTGAGTATTATCGCTCCTCTTATACGGAGACGCTGCGAAATTGCTGGGTTTATACGCCGCCGGGATATGACCTGGAGCCTGAAAAGAAGTATCCCGTTTTGTATCTCCTGCACGGCGGCGGCGAGAACGAGACAGGCTGGATCTGGCAGGGCAAGATCAACATGATCATGGACAATCTGCTGGCTGAGGGCAAGTGTAAGGAAATGATCGTGGTCATGAACTTCGGTCATGCCTACAGGCCCGGTACACAGCAGCAGGGCGTTCTGCCCGGACAGATCGATCAGTTGATCCTGAAGGACTGTATTCCCTTCATTGAAAGCCGTTTCAGAACCATTGGCGATAAGGCGCACAGAGCCATTGCCGGGTTATCCATGGGCTCCTTCCAGACCCAGTGCACGGCCTTCAACAATCCTGACTACTTTGATTATATCGGTGTGTTCAGCGGCGTGATCGGAAACGCTTTCCCCGAGATCAGTACGGAAGAATTCACCACTGCGGAAAACGCGGAGCTCTTTAATTCTCAGCATAAGCTGCTGTTCTACAGTAGAGGCATGCTGGAGGGCGGCGAGACGCTTCCCGGTGAGATCAAGACACTGCGTGACCGGGGGATCGAGGTGGAGTATTTCCGCTGCGACGGGGTTCACGAATGGCAGACCTGGAGGAAGAGCGCCCACGCTTTTATCCAAAAGCTGTTCTAAGTATAAGGAAGGGGTGAGGAGACTGTGAATAAGGAACGGATAGAAAAGATTCGCGCCTGGGCGCATTTAGATCTTGTTGGGTGCATTTTGCCCTGGTGGTGCAGCGATTATATCATGGATCGGGAACAGGGCGGTTATTATGGCGTAGTCACGCTGGATGGTGAGCGCAATTATTCCGAGCCCCGAAACCTGACTCTGCTGGGACGGATGCTGTACGTGTTTTCCGCTTCCTACAGACAGTTTCAGGGCAGGATCTATCTGGATCGGGCCGATTACGCTTTTGAAGAGCTGAAGAAGCACTTCTATGATAAGGAATTCGGCGGCGCTTTTGTTTCCGTGGATGCTGATGGAACGGTTCTTTCCGATGTGAAGCCCAATTACTGTGAGGCTTTCTATATTATGGGGCTGGCGGAATACTATCACGCCACCGGTAATGAGGAAGCCCTGAAGATGTGCATGGAGGCTTTTGATCTGATGGAGGCCAATGCCAAGGTTTCCCCCGGCATCTACCATGCCACGCTCCACAGGGACTGGACTCCCAAGCCGGGCTTCGACAATGGCCGGAAGAACGTATCTGTTTCACTGCCGGATGATGCGATCATGTATCCTCACCATTTATGCCAGGCTTATTTCCGGCTGTATCAGGCCACCCACAACGAGAAGCTCGTCACGCCCTTAAAGGAGCTTGTAGAGATCCTGCTCCATGAGCTGTACGATGAGGAGCATCACAGCTTTGTAACGCTGGTTACAAAGGACATGAAGCGGATCGGAAACTCGGTCAGCTACGGCCATGACTGTGAGTTGAGCTACCTGATCATCAATATTGTGGACGAGCTGCAATTCAGCGATATCAGGGAGAAGGCATATAAAGTCGTAACGGATGTGCTGACCCAGGTGGTGGAGAACGCTTTCGATCCCAATGGCTGTATGTATAACGGTGCAAGCTTCGAAGCGGGCCCCACCGGCAGGGTCCATGTCTGGTGGGCGATGGCGGAGGCTGTTTCCGCCATGCTCTGCGGGTATGACATCACAGGGGAAGAAAGGTTTCTGGACGCCTGTGAGAAACAGATCGACTTTATTGAGAAATGGTTTGTCAATAGAGAAACCGGCGATTGGTATAACAACATTTTATCGGACGAAACGGGAGGGCATCTCTCGGACGGACAGCACGGGTTTGATAAGCTGAACCCGGGAAAATGTCCTTTTCACAATGGGCAGATGTGCCTTGAGGTAATGAAAAGATCGGACAGGCTGTTGGGACAGGAATAACTGAAAGGAGTTGATTGGTTTTATGCAGATGTTGATTGGAGGAAAGTTTGTTGACGCGTCTGACGGCGGTAAGATCAATGTTGTCAATCCCGCCACAGGCGTTGTTGTAGATACGGTTCCGGCGGCTACTCTGGAAGATCTGGACAAAGCGATTTCCCTTGCCGTTACGGGACAGAAAGAATGGAATGCCGTTCCGCTTCACGAAAAGCTGCGGATCCTGGAACGGTATGCGTGCCTGATCGAAGAAAAGGTGGAAGAAATTTCCAGGGTAATGTGCGAAGAGGGCGGAAAGCCCATTGAGCAGTGCAGAACCGAGGTGTATGCGAACGCAGCCATTTTCAGAATTTACTGCGCTGCGGCTTATACCTTTTACGGAAAAACCCTTCCCTTTAACGGGGAGGCAAGATCACAGGGCGATGTGGTGATGACAGTTCATGAACCATTGGGTGTTTTCGCCAATATTGTACCGTTCAATTATCCCTGCGAACTGGCCGCTCACAAGCTGGCTCCCATGCTGGTTACAGGAAATTCCGTGGTTTTGATGCCGTCCTCAAAGACCCCCAGAAGCGCTATTATGATCGTGGATCTGCTTTATAAAGCAGGCGTGCCCGGTAATGCCGTTTGCTGCGTTACCGGAAAGGGCAGTGTGATCGGCGCCGCAGCGGCGAACGATCCCCGTGTGGCGGCGGCCAGCTTTACCGGCAGCACAAAGGTTGGAATCACGCTGGCGGAGAGCTGCGCCAAGGCCCTTCGTCCGGTTTCACTGGAGCTGGGAGGAAATGATCCGCTTATTATTTTTGATGATGCCGATTATGAAAAAGCATTGAAAGAGACTATTTCGGGAAGAATAGGGAATGCCGGACAGACCTGCTGCGCAAGCAAACGTTTTCTGGTTCAAAAAGGGATTTTTGAGAAATTTGCGAAGGATCTTACTGCCAGATTATCC
>CAMVYG010000075.1 GCA_947171615.1 uncultured Clostridia bacterium | reverse complement strand
CGGACGAAAAGCGCCAATATCGTGGGCCAGACCATGAAGCTGAATCCCCACGGCGACAGCGCTATTTACGACACCATGGTGCGCCTTTCCCGGGGCTATGAGGCGCTTTTGCACCCCTTTGTGGATTCCAAAGGAAACTTCGGCAAGGCTTTTTCCCGGGATATGGCCTGGGCCGCTTCCCGATATACGGAAGCAAAGCTGGACAGCATCTGCAAGGAGCTGTTTCAGGATATCGATAAGGACACGGTGGACTTTGCGGATAATTACGACAACACCATGAAGGAGCCCACCCTGCTGCCCGCCACCTTTCCCACGGTGCTGGTCAATGCCAACACCGGTATTGCCGTGGGTATGGCCAGCAATATCTGTCCCTTTAACCTTTCCGAGGTGTGTGAAACCACCATTGCTCTGATGCGGGACCCGGAAGCCGATTTGTTCCAGACCCTGCAAGCGCCGGATTTCCCCGGCGGCGGCCAGTTGATTTTTGACCGGGAGCAGATGGGGAAGATCTATGAGACCGGCAGAGGAAGCTTCCGGGTGCGCAGCCGCTATACTTATGATAAATCAGAGGGCTGCATCGACGTGACCCAAATCCCCCCTTCCACCACGGTGGAGGTCATTGTGGAAAAGGTGGTGGAGCTGGTCAAACAGAACAAGCTTAAGGAAATTGCGGATATCCGCGATGAAACCGATCTGAACGGCTTGAAGATCACCATCGATCTGAAGCGGGGCGTGGACCCGGATAAGCTGATGCAAAAGCTGTTTCGCCTCACTACTCTGGAGGACAGCTTCTCCTGCAACTTTAATGTGCTGATCGGCAGTGTGCCCAGGGTGATGGGGGTTCGGGAGCTTTTAGAGGAGTGGACGGCCTTCCGGGTGGAATGCGTTCGCCGCCGCACCTATTACGATTTGCAGAAAAAGAAGGAAAAGCTCCACCTGCTTCTGGGCTTACAGGCGATTTTGCTGGATATCGACAAGGCGATCCGCATCGTTCGGGAAACGGAAGAGGAAAGCGAAGTAGTCCCCAACCTGATGATCGGCTTTGGGATCGATGAGGTGCAGGCCGAGTATGTGGCGGAGATCCGTCTGCGCCATTTGAACCGGGAATATATTTTAAAGCGTACCGAGGAAACCGATGATTTGAAAAAGGAGATCGCCGAGCTGGAAGGCATTTTGGGCTCAAAGGCCAAGGTGAAATCCATCATCATCCGGGAGCTTGAGGAAGTGGCCAGAAAGTACGGAAAGCCCCGCCGCACCATGATCCTCTATGCCGATGAGGTGGAGGAAGCGGAGCCCGAGGAGGATGTACCGGATTACCAGGTGAACCTCTTCTTTACGGAGGAAGGATATTTCAAAAAGATCACGCCCCTGTCTCTGCGTATGAGCGGAGAGCAGAAGCTGAAGGAGGGCGATAAGATCACCCAGCAGCTGGAAGGTATGAACAACATGGATCTGCTGTTCTTCTCCGACCATTCTCAGGTCTATAAGATGAAGGCGTCTGATTTTTCAGATACAAAGGCAAGCGTGCTGGGCGAGTACATTCCCGCCCGGGCCCAGATGGATGAGGGCGAGCGGGCTGTATACATGGCGGCAACTACAGATTATACGGGGTTCCTGCTGTTTTTCTTTGAAAATGGCAAGGCCGCCAAGGTGGAAATGAGCGCTTACGAAACAAAGACCAACCGGAAAAAGCTGATCAATGCCTACAGTGATAAATCTCCCTTGGTGAGCGCGCTGTATATAAAAGAGGACTGTGAAGTCCTGCTGACTGCCTCCTCCGGCAGAATGCTGCTGTTCCACACAGGGCAGATCCTTCCCAAGACCACAAAGAACACCCAGGGCGTGCAGGCCATGAACCTGAAAAAGGGACAAAGACTGATCTCCGCCGTGGCCTATGAAGAAGGCATGCTGAAAAATCCCACCCGCTATCAGAAAAAGCTTCCCGCCCTGGGCGCTTTGCCGGACAGTGAGGAAGCGGGAGAACAGATGAAGCTTGGCTAGCGTTTTATTGTCATCTCTGAGAAGAAGACTCTGGGAGTCTTCACGCAGTGACGAAGGAACTCGAATAGCAGTCACCAGTGGGTACAAGGCCCTCGTCCTTTTCTAACGACTAACTGCTAATTGCTAAAAGCTAAATTCGGAAAGGAAGGTAACTATGAATTACAAAGGCAGACGGGAGCAGGTTTTGGAACAAATGGAGGAACGCTCCATGCTGGTGCTTTTCTCCGGCACGGAGCTGCATGTCAGCGCTGACGCATACGCTCCTTTTGAAGCGAACCGCAACTTTTTCTACCTTACCGGACTGCGCCGGGAGCGTATGATCCTGGTGATGCTGAAAAACGGAGCTGTCCCGAAAACGATGCTCTTTATCGAGGAGGCCGATCCCACCGCGGTGCGCTGGACAGGAAAGCGGGTCAGTGTGGAGGAAGCCAAAGAAATTACCGGGATCGAAGAGGTGTATTATCTGGACGCCTTCACCGGCTGGGTCAACCGCCTGATGGGCGCCGGACTGGAAACTCTTTATTTTGACTGCAACCGCTATCAGTGGGATGATCTGCCCGATTACAATGCCGCCAAAGCAAGGGAATTTGCCGCAAAGTACCCCGGCGTGCGGATTCGGGATATTTTCCCCACTCTGGCAAAGCTGCGGATGGTAAAGGACGAGGACGAGGTTTCCGTCATGCGGGAGGCTATCAATGTAACAGACAAGGCCCTGCAAAACGTGATGCGTCATCTGGAGCCGGGCCGGAAAGAATATCAGGTGCAGGCCGATTTTGAGTATACCGTTCAGTTTTTGGGCGCGGACGGCACAGCGTTCCCCACTATTGCAGGCAGCGGATCAAACGGCACCATGCTCCATTATGAGACCAACCGGGACACCTGTGAGGACGGCGCTTTGGTGCTGCTGGATCTGGGGGCCAGGGTGGAAGGTTACTGTGCAGATATTACCAGAACCTACCCGGTAAACGGCAAATATTCTCCCCGGCAGAGGCAGGTGTACGATATTGTGCTGAAGGCCAACCGGGAGGTGGTTAAGGCGGCCAAAGCAGGTGTGCGTCTGAGTGAGCTGCAAAAGCTGTGCAGCGATGTGCTGGCCCAGGGCTGCATGGAGCTTGGTCTGATCCAGAAGCCGGAGGAAGTGCGGAAATACTATATGCACGGCGTTTCCCATCATCTGGGGATCGATGTGCACGATGTAACGGCGGGGTCTGATATGCTCCTTTCCGCCGGCGCAGTGATCACCAACGAGCCCGGCCTTTATATCGATGAATGGGAGATCGGGATCCGCATTGAGGACGATCTGCTGATTCAGGAGAATGGCTGCGAGGTTTTGTCGGAAGCGATCATTCGCGATCCAGATGAAATCGAAGCGTTTATGCGTCAATAACCATTTAAATTACACGCCCGGAGAACATGGTTTCTGCGGGCGTGTTTTATAAAAAACGGTGGGAGGCTTTTGTATGACCTTTGAAGAAATGAAGCACAAATACGCTTATGCGCTGGCACGGGTGGGCCTGAATGTGCAGAAGGGGCAGACCGTGCTGGTGGAAGCCAATATCGCAGGGTACGAGTTTGTGCCGATCTTTGCGGAAGAATGCTATAAGCTTGGAGCGGGAAATGTGGTCATTCACTATCTGGATCTGGCGAACCAGAAAATTGCCGCACAGTATCGCCCTGATGAGGAGATCCGCCGGGTAGAGCACTGGCAGGAGGAAATGCACCAGATGTATCTGGATCAGGGGGCCTGCTATGTCCGGCTGGAAAGCGAGGATCCAAAGCTGATGGAGGATATCAGCGAAAAGCATTCCAATGCGATTTTTGCCCATGTGGACGCCATTCGGAACATCATGCGCCGGGCAAGCAGGGAAAAGCACTGTCAATGGCTGATCGCCATGATCCCCACCAGAAACTGGGCGGAATACATTTTAGGGAAAACCGGGGAAGAAGCGGAAAAAGCCTTGTGGGAGCTGGTTTTTAAGCTGTGCCATATTGATGAGACAAACGATGTGGTAAAAGCCTGGGAGGAAAAGGACAGAATCACGGCAGAGCGGGCCCGCAAGGTGGATGCATTGCATTTGACAAAGCTTCACTACACCGCCTCTAACGGCACGGATCTCGTGGTGGGCCTGACGCCCTGGTCCCGCTTCGGTCACGACAGTGATTCCCTGCCGGAAGACAGGGTTCCCTTTCACGCCAATATGCCCACGGAGGAGATCTGCACCACCCCGGATAAGTATGAGACCAGCGGCGTAGTGTACGCCTCAAAGCCTCTGGTTTTGGGGGGCAAAAAGATCGAAAATTTTGGGTTTCGCTTTGAAAAGGGCAGGGTGATGGAGGTACTTGCAAACGAAGGCAGAGAAATGCTGGAAGCGCTGATCCACACAGACGAAACGGCCGGGTACCTTGGGGAAGCGGCTTTGGTGGAATACCATTCTCCCATCAGCATGAGCGGCGTGGTATTTTACACGACCCTGATCGATGAAAACGCCAGCTGCCATCTGGCGCTGGGCCGGGGCTTGAGTGCCGGGCCAAAAGAAGCCGCCCATCGGTTTAATGATTCCACCATTCATGTGGATTTTATGATCGGCACGCCTGATATGAAGATCATCGGTACCACAGAGGACGGCAGAGAGGTGGAAATTTTCCGAAACGGAGATTTTGCTCTGTAAACTGAGGACAGTGGAGACAATTCAGGAGGTTTTTTGTATGAGGTATCAAAATCCTGTCATTCCCGGGTTTTATCCCGATCCCAGCGTTTGCCGGGTGGGAGAGGATTACTATTTAGTCAATAGCTCCTTTGAATTTTTTCCCGGCGTTCCTTTATATCACAGCCGGGATTTGATAAATTGGGAGCAGATCGGCCATGTACTGACCCGAAAAAGCCAGCTGCCCTTGGAGGGCGCTCCCAACTCCGGCGGTATTTTCGCGCCGACCATTCGGTATCACCAGGGCAGGTTTTACATGGTGACTACCAATGTGACCGGCGGCGGGCACTTCTTTGTGTGGACAGATGATATTTACGGGGAATGGTCCGACCCGGTGTGGGTAAAGCAAATGGGGATCGATCCCTCACTTTTTTGGGACGATGACGGCAAGGTGTATTTCCAGAGCACCTTCTTTGACGAGAAGACCCAGCGCCAGTGTATCGGGCAAAGCGAGATCAGCCTGGAAACAGGAGAGCTGCTTACGGAAACCCGGTCAATTTGGTTCGGAACAGGTGGAAAATGCCCGGAAGGCCCCCATTTGTACAAGATCAAAGGCATGTATTATCTGATGATCGCAGAGGGTGGTACGGAGTACGGCCATATGGAAACCATTGCCCGTTCTCACAGCCTTTGGGGCCCCTTTGAAAGCTGTCCCCACAACCCGATTCTGACACAGCGGGATTATACCCCTACTATTCAGGATTACAGAGATCGTACTCCGGATGTAATTCAGGGCGTGGGCCATGCCGATCTGATCGATGATCCAGAGGGGAACTGGTGGCTGGTATTTCATGGGTTCCGCCCTTCCCAGTCCATGTTGCACCATATCGGGCGGGAAACGATGGTAGCTCCGGTAACCTGGGACAGTGAGGGCTGGCCTGTGGTGAATGAAGATAAGCCCATTACGCCTTGGATGGAGCTTCCCGGAGACAACAAAAAGGAGCTTCCCCAGAATATCTTTAGCTTTTCTGAGGATTTTACAGAAGAAAAGATTTTGCCTGTCCGCTGGGCATATTTGCGGAATCCGGTGAAGGAAAATTATGCCTTTTCCAGCGGTCTTATACTTACTGCCGGTAAAGCTTCCCTGGAGGACCCCGGGGCTCCTACCTTCCTTGGGGTGCGTCAGAGGCAATTCCGGTGTGAAGCGGAAGCGGTGGTGGAATTTTCACCCGGCTCGGAGCTTCAGGAGGCCGGGATCACAGTGTTCCATACTGCGGAGCACCACTATGATCTGATTGTGACGCGCAGAAGTGGAAAACGGATCGCTCTGCTGCGCCGGAGGGTATGTGATCTGCTGGTGGAGTCCGCCCCGGTTGAGCTGCCGGAAAACGGCAGATTGGCTTTGCAGATTCGGTCTGACCGCCTGCACTATGAATTTTTTGCCGGGCCGGAGGGCGGCGATCTGGTTTCCATCGGCAAGGGCCGCACCCAGCCCTTATCTACAGAATTGACAGCGGGAACCTTTACCGGCTGTTTTCTGGGAATGTTTGCCCAGGGAGAGGGAGCAAAGTCAAATTTCCTGAGCTTTCGCTGTGAATACAAATAATAAAAAAGAATGGAGACTCGGTATGAAAAAGGATCGCTGTGCTTTGACTCCGCCCATGGGCTGGAACAGCTGGGATTGCTACGGCAATGCCGTCAATGAGGAGCAGCTTTTGGGAAACGCCCGGTACATGGCGGAGCATTTGAAGGAATACGGCTGGGAATATGTTGTCTGTGATATCCAGTGGTCCGAGCCGAAGGCCGGCACAGAGCGTCCGGAATATGTACCGTATGCCTGGCTTACCCTGGACGAATACGGCCGGCAGCTTCCCGCTCCGGAGCGGTTTCCCTCGGCGGCGGGTGGAAAGGGCTTTGCGCCTATTGCTGAGCAGATCCATGAGATGGGGCTGAAATTCGGAATTCACATTATGCGGGGCGTGCCCCGGCTGGCGGTGCATCAGCATTTGCCGGTGAAGGGAACGAATACCACCTGTGATAAGATCGCCCAGGACAATTCCGTGTCCCGGTGGAATACGGATATGTATGGGGTAGACTGGAGCAAAGAAGGAGCTCAGGCTTATTACGATTCTATTTTCCAGCTGTATGCCTCCTGGGGAGTGGACTTTGTCAAGGTGGACGATATCTGCAACACCAACGCCTATCCTGCCCGGCCCTATTCCGCCGAAAAAGAGGTGGAGATGATCCGGCAGGCCATTGAGAAAAGCGGCAGGGATATGGTGCTGAGTCTGTCTCCCGGCCCGGCGGTGATCGAAAAAGCGTGGCATCTTCGGCAGAACGCCAATATGTGGCGGATCACCGATGATTTTTGGGACGATTGGGAGCTGCTGTATGCCATGTTTGAACGGTGCGAGGTGTGGGAACGCCAGGTTTCTCCCGGCTGCTGGCCGGACTGTGATATGCTGCCGCTGGGCAGTATCCGCCTGAATATCAAGCGCTTTGAGGAAGCTCACGGCAGGGAGTTTCCTCATACCTGGACGAAATTCACCCCGGAGGAGCAGAAAACCATGATGTCTCTCTGGTGTATCTTCCGCTCTCCGCTGATCATGGGCGGCGAGCTGCGAAATAACGATGAGGCAACTTTAGCTCTGCTGACCAATGAAGGAATTCTGCGCATGCACCGCCAGGGGAAAAACGCTCATCAGGTTTACCGCACGGAAACGGCCTGCGTCTGGAAAAGCACAGACAGCGAAGATGGCTCTGTGTATACGGCGCTCTTTAATTTTGCCGAGACCGAAGCGGAGGTGTCCGTCAGTTTGGAGGAACTGGAGCTTTCCGGAAAATATGCGGTGCGGGAGCTGTGGGAGAACAGAGAGCTGGGCCCGGTGAAAAATACCCTTTCCGCTAAGCTTCCACCCCACGGCACAGGCGTTTATCGGCTTCAGGTACAGTAAGCTCTATAGAATGCTGTGGAAGGAGAAAAGAGGAGATGGAAACAGCGTTTGATCTGGTGCGCGGCGGAAAGCTGTTTTTGCCGGAAACACCCAGCATTTTGATTGACGGCGCTTTGGTCAGGAGAAATATTGACAGGGTGCAGTCTGCGGTGGCAGCCTGTGGCTGCAAGCTGCGGCCCCACATTAAAACCCATAAAATGCCCTGCTTTGCAAGGCTTCAGCTGGAGGCCGGAGCGGCGGGGATCACCTGCGCCAAGGTCAGTGAAGCGGAAGTTATGGCAGAGGGCGGAGCAGAGGACATCTTTATCGCCTACCCCATGGTAGGCAGCTTCCGCATTCAAAGAGCGCTTCAGCTGCAAAAAAAGATCCGCCGCCTGATTCTGGCGGTGGACAGCTGGGAAGGGGCATTGGCCTTGGATCAGGCAGCGGCAGAGGCAGGAATGATCTGTGAGGTGCGTTTAGAGATCGATACGGGAGCAAAGCGCACCGGGGTGCTTCGGGAACAATATTTGCAGCTTGGAAAGCAGATCGCCGGACTGCGGAATCTGCGTTTGACCGGTATCTATACCTTTAAAAGCCTGATTTTACAGGGAGAGCCTACAGAGGATAACGAAGCTGCCGCCCGGGAGGAAGCGGAGCTGATGTGGGAAATGGCGCAATCCCTGAAAGCGACGGGCATTCCCATAGAGGAGATCAGCGCGGGCTCCACTCCAACCGGAATTCCGGTGGCAAAAACGGGACTGGTCACAGAGGTGCGGCCGGGTACCTACATTTTTGGAGACTGGATGCTTACAAGGGAACACTGCGCTGTTTTTGAGGATATCGCGGTGCGCCTGTATACTACGGTGGTCAGCACCCCGGCCCCGGAATACGCCGTGATAGACGGCGGCACAAAAACCTTTCCCATGGATATCCCGCTGGATCTGGCTCCCGGCTGCTATCCCGGCTATGCTATCCCTATCGGCGTGAACGGGCTACCCAATGAAAATTTGCAGCTGCGCCGTATGAATGAGGAGCATGGGATTTTGACCGCGAAAAACGGTGTGACGGGACTGCGTGTGGGGCAGCGGCTGGAGCTGGTTCCCATCCATGTGTGTACGGCAATCAACCTGCAAAACAGCGTTTTTGTATGGGAGGATCATCGGCTTCAGCGTGTGCCTGTCTCCGCCAGAGGAATGAGCGTTTAGAAGGCTCCTCCGTGTTCTGCGCTCTTCCTTGACTTCCGGGTTACGGTGGTGTAGAATACAAACAGATACTAAGAAGCCGTACCGATGGGGCGTGGCAGAAATTTCTCGAATGCTTTCCCACCATTCCTGTCGGTACAGCTTCTGAAAATATGTTGTAAAGCGAGGGAACAGAAGAATGAGCAAGGTAGAAGAAAAGCTTCAGAAAATGGGATTAAGCCTGCCTCAGCCTCCGGCAAAGGGCGGTCTTTACGCGCCGGCAAAGCGGTTTGGCGGTACGCTGGTATATATCTCCGGCTGCGGCCCTTCTCTGGACGGCACGCCGATCACCGGAAAGCTGGGGGAAGGCGTTACGGTAGAACAGGGATATGACTATGCCAGAGACAGTATGCTCAATGTGTTGGCTGTGCTGAAGCGGGAAATCGGCGATCTGGATCTGGTGAAAAGCGCTGTGAAGGTCACTTGTTTTGTAGCGTCTCCCCCTGATTTTTATCAGCAGCCCCAGGTGGCAAACGGCGGCACCCAGCTTTTGATGGATCTCTTTGGAGAAGAG
>CAMVYG010000074.1 GCA_947171615.1 uncultured Clostridia bacterium | reverse complement strand
CCTCGATATTTTTTACCAGCTTGAGATACCGCTCCTCATGTTCCTTTTCGATCTTCGCCACGCCCTCAAAAAGGTTGGCGATCTGGTCGAAGCCCTCTTCTCTGGCGGTTTTGGCAAAGCCCGCGTACATATCGGTCCATTCGTAATTTTCCCCGGCAGCGGCGTCCTTCAGGTTATCCAGGGTATCGCCTACCCCGCCGTTTAAGAGCTTAAACCACATTTTGGCATGCTCTTTTTCATTTTCCGCAGTCTCCTCAAAAATGTTGGCGATCTGCACATAGCCGTCTTTTCTTGCCTTGGACGCATAGTAGGTGTACTTGTTGCGGGCCTGAGACTCCCCGGCAAAAGCGGCGAGCAGGTTCGCTTCGGTTTTGCTGCCTTTCAGTTCTGCCATAAATAAAATCCTCCCTGAAAATAAATTTGATATGAACACTGTCCTTTTCCTCCAGTATAGCAGGAAAAATGTGGAAGTCAAGATAAAAATGAGAATAATTCTTACTTTTTTCTCTGCTGTTTTCCTGGAAATCTCCAAATTGTAAATTTATCGTAAAGCCCACAGAAGTTCTGTTGAAAACAAACGCCCATGGCGATATACTAAGGGAAAAGCTTCCGAAAGATCCGCTGTTTGTCAGGTGGTCTGCCGGAAACGCTTTATTTCAGACTAAAGGCGGTGTGATCGTGTTGATGCAAAAGCTGCAGCGGTTTCTTTACGGCAGATATGGAACCGACTCTCTGAATCTTGCTCTGCTGATCTCAGGGGTAGTATTGTCTCTTTTAGGCTCGTTATTCTTCCGGCCTTTCTATTTCCTGGCGGATCTTCTTCTGATTTATGTTCTGTTCCGCTCCTTTTCCAGAAATATTCCGGCCCGCCAGCGGGAAAACCAGGCATTTCTAAAGCTGTGGACGCCCATAAAAAGCTGGTTTCGTTTCCAAAAGCAGAAGCTTTCCCAGCGGAAGATCTACAAATATTTCCGCTGCCCCAGCTGTAAGCAGCAGCTTCGGGCGCCCAGGGGCAAAGGGAAAATTCAGGTGACGTGCCAGAAATGCCATCATGTTTTTGTGAAAAAGACCTGAAGTATCCCACAAAAGAGGAGGGGGACTGATTTTTTATGAAGCTGAAGGATGTAAAAAGCGATTTGCGGAAGGAAAAAGGGGCGCTGTATACAGGAGCTGCGCTGATGCTGTTTGCCGCTGTGCTGATTTTGGCCATTTTGCGGTTTGATACAGTGGTCGGGTGGTTTCGCATGCTGTTTTCCGCCATAACCCCCGTTTTCTGCGGCGTCATCATTGCCTATATCCTCAATGTATTTGTGCATTTCTTCGAGGATATCGCCTTTAAGCCCTTTGCGAAATGCAAGGCAAGGGCCTGGAAAAAAGCAAAGCGGCCTTTGGCGGTGGCGCTGGCTTACTTAGTTGTGCTGCTGGTGATCCTCTTTATCGCCTGCTTTATCATTCCCGGGCTCATCGAGTCTCTCAGCATTCTGGCGGAAACCGCGCAAAAAACAGTGCCGGCCTACACCAATGAAGCGGTAAAATGGATCACGGATTTTGCCCAGAAAAATGACCTGACCTTTGTGCAGGATTTTATCAAGAGCTTTAACTGGGGTTCCCTGTTCTCCAACGTCACGAAGATGACAACAGACTTTGTGACTTCTCTGGTAAACGTAACGGTAAACGTGGCCTCCGGGGTATTCACCTTTATTATGGGCTTTATCTTTTCCATTTACATGCTGTTCGGCAAGGAAAAGCTGCTGCGGGGTGTAAAATCCACTTTGCTGGCGTATCTGCCCGGCGGAGCGGCAAAAAAGATCGCCCGCATCGGCGCAGTGACCAACAAGGTGTTCTTTTCCTTTATTCGGGGCCAGCTTCTGGAGTGTGTGATTTTGGGTTCCCTGTGCTATATCGGCATGAGTATCCTGCGGCTGGACTATGCCCTGCTTATCTCCTCCATTGTGGCGCTGGGCGCATTGATCCCCATTTTGGGCGCGTATATCGGCTGCTTTTCCGGCGTGGTGATCCTGCTGCTGGTGCACCCCATCGACGCCTTGATTTTTCTCATTTTCCTCCTGTGCCTGCAGCAGGTGGAGGGAAACCTGATCTATCCCCGGGTGGTAGGCTCCTCCATCGGCCTGCCTCCGGTGTGGACTCTGTTTGCCGTGCTGTTCTGGGGCAGCGTGCTGGGAATTCCCGGCATCTTGATCGGCACGCCCACCACGGCGGTGATCTACCGGCTGCTGCGTTCCTCCGTACACACAAAGCTGCGGAAAAAGGAGATCGACCCACTGGATCCCCGGCTTTCCATGCCGGTGGCTCTGGAGGAGGAGGGCTTAGAGCAGCAAAAGCTGGAGAATGTGTAAAGCTTATACCAGTTTCTTTGGGAAAACGCCATAGGCGACACCGCTGTGCCATTCTTTTCCATGCGTTTCACAGCTTCCTGTCTGAACTGTATTGTTTCAGACAGGAAGCTGTTTTTTTACCTCTACCCTTTTCGCCCCTTTCCCTTCCAGGAACAGATGCACTGTTTTTTGTAGTTTCACTGCCCCCAAAAAATCAAATACTCGTCATTCTCCCTATTTTAAACCAAGCCCTAAACTTTACAGAAATTTGACAAAACCTCTATTTTGAATTTTACAAGCGCCGCCTATGATAAAATCTGCAAGATAAAAACATCAAAATCAAAAAAGGAGTTCGAGAAAACATGAGAAAAGCAATGGGCGTTATTATGGCGGCATCACTTATGCTGACAGTACTTTTCGGCTGCGGTCAGGCGGACAATACCCCCGCATCAAGCGGCGCCGGAGCCGTCAGCGGCACAGTAGCCACAGACGGCTCCACATCTATGGAGAAGGTGATCGGCGCGCTGGGCGAGCAATTCATGAGCGATAACAGCGGCATAAATTTCACGTATAATCCTACCGGCTCCGGCTCCGGTATCACCGCCGTGGAGGAAGGCCGCTGCGACATCGGACTTTCCAGCCGCAGTCTAAAGGACGAAGAGAAGGCAAAAGGCCTGACCGAAACCGTTCTTGCCCTGGACGGGATCGCCGTCATCGTTCACCCGGACAACCCGGTGAGCGATCTCGATCTGGAAACAGTGGCAAAGATCTACAGGGGCGAAATAGTCAACTGGAGTGAGGTCGGCGGTACAGATGCCGAGATCGTTCTCATCGGACGCGAGGCCGGCAGCGGTACAAGAGACGGTTTTGAATCTATCACACAGACCGCCGACAGCTGCCAGTACCGCCAGGAGCTGACCAGCACCGGCGATGTGATCACAACCGTTGCCAATAACCCCGGGGCCATCGGCTACGCTTCCCTCGCGTCTGTAAAGGATACCGTGAAGCCCCTGTCCATTGGCGGCACGGCCCCTGCAGAAGCCACAGTAAAAGACGGCAGCTATGCGGTGCAGCGCCCCTTTGTACTGGTGACAAAATCAGACGGCCAGCTGTCCGCCGCGGCGCAGAAATTCTTTGACTACGCCACCTCCGATGCGGCAAATGATATTATCTCCAAAGCCGGGGCAGTACCGGCAAACTGATATGAAGCAGAAAAAAACGCTGGAACAGGCTGTTCACGGCCTGTTCCTCATCCTGGGCCTTGTAACGGTGGGGTGCGTCCTGCTTATTACGGTTTATCTGATCATCGCGGGTATCCCTGCAATTCGTGAGATAGGCCCTGTAAATTTCCTGTTTGGACAGGAATGGGCCTCCACAGCGTCAGAGCCGAAGTACGGCATTCTTCCCTTCGTTCTTACCAGCGTATACGGCACGGCAGGAGCCATTCTGCTGGGCGTCCCCATTGGCTTTCTGACAGCGGTTTACCTGGCAAAATTGGCAAGACCCCGGGTGAAAGCCGTGATTTCCGGGGCGGTGAACCTTCTGGCGGGCATCCCCTCGGTGGTGTACGGCCTGGTGGGAATGATGGTGTTGGTGCCGGGGATCCGGAGGTTGTTTCAAATTCCCGATGGTTCCAGTCTTTTCGCGGCTATTATCGTACTTGCCATTATGATCCTGCCCTCCATCGTCAAGGTTTCCCTTACGGCGCTGGAGGCCGTCCCCAAAGAATATGAAGACGCGTCTCTGGCCCTGGGGGCCACATCCATCGAAACTTATTTCAGGGTCTCTGTACCGGCAGCCAGAAGCGGCATTGCCGCGGCGGTGGTGCTTGGCGTTGGCAGAGCCATTGGCGAAGCCATGGCGGTGATGATGGTCTCCGGCAATGTGGCAAATATGCCGTCTCTGTTTCAAAGCGTCCGCTTTCTCACTACGGCGGTGGCAAGCGAGATGTCCTATTCGGCCGGGCTGCAAAGGCAGGCGCTGTTCTCTGTGGCGTTGGTACTATTCTTGTTTATCATGCTGATAAACGCCGCGCTCAATTTCTTCCTGAAGCGCGGCAAGGAGGACTAAGCATGAACCGCAAAAGAAAGACTTTCATTTTTACCATGCGCATTCTAATAGGTATCGCTGTAACTCTGACCTGTTTGCTCACGCTGTTTCTGATCGTCTATGTGCTGCAAAAGGGAATTCCAAACATCACATGGGAGCTGCTTTCCACCTCTCCCAGCTACCTGAACGGCACCATAGGGATTCTGCCCGATCTCAGAAATACGCTGGTTATCATTGTGACCACCCTGCTGATCGTTCTGCCGTTTGGAACGGGAGCGGCGATTTATCTGACGGAATATGCACACAATAAACGTATTGTAGGCGCTATCGAGTATGCCGCCGAAACGCTTTCAGGCATTCCGTCCATTATTTACGGCCTGGTGGGGATGCTCATTTTTCAGCAGTTTTTCGGCATGAAAACCAGTTTGCTCTGCGGAGCTTTGACACTGGTCATTATGAATCTGCCCACGGTGATGCGCACCACCCAGGAAAGCCTGAAAACCGTGCCGCAAAGCTACCGGGAAGGGGCCTTTGGCCTGGGCGCAGGAAAATGGCGCGTTATCCGCACAGTGGTTCTTCCCGGCTGTGTAGACGGCGTTATCACCGGCTGCATTCTCTCTGTTGGGCGCATTATCGGAGAATCGGCGGCGCTGCTGTTTACAGCCGGCTTTGCCCACTCCTTAAACGGCGTTCTGGGACTTATGAATTCCGGATGCACTCTGACAGTTGCGCTTTATGTTTACGCCAAGGAGCAGGGAGAATTCGGCGTGGCTTTCGCTATTGCCGCCATTTTGATGGTGCTGACGGTATGTATCAACCTGTCAGCCACGCTGGTAAACAAATTCTTTGAAAAGAGGCGAAGCATATGAGCGGCATTCTCACGGCAAAGGATCTTTGCCTGTGGTACGGGCAGACACAGGCATTGAAGCATATCAATATCGAGATCGAAGAGCATGCTATCACCGCCCTGATCGGGCCGTCCGGCTGCGGAAAATCCACCTTTTTGAAAACGCTCAACCGTATGAACGACCTTGTGCCGGGGGTAAAGATCACAGGCGATGTCTGCTACAGGGAGAAAAACATTTACAGCAAAGGCACAGATGTAAACCGCCTGCGGAAAGACATTGGCATGGTGTTTCAAAAGCCCAACCCCTTTCCCATGAGCATCTATGACAATATTGCCTATGGGCCCCGGACCCATGGCGTCAAAAACCGTGCGAAGCTGGACGATATTGTGGAACGCTCCCTCAAAAAGGCCGCTATCTGGAACGAGGTGAAGGACAGGCTGAAAAAATCCGCTCTGGGCCTCTCCGGCGGCCAGCAGCAACGGCTGTGCATTGCCCGCGCTTTGGCGGTGGAACCGGACGTACTGCTGATGGACGAGCCCACCAGCGCCCTTGATCCTATTTCCACTTCAAAAATAGAAGAGCTTGCGATGGAGCTGAAAGAACGCTATACTATTATCATTGTCACGCACAATATGCAGCAGGCAGTCCGGATCTCCGATGACACGGCGTTTTTCCTGCTCGGCGACCTCATCGAATACGGCGGTACCGAAAAGTTGTTTGAGCAGCCGAAAGACAAACGCACCGAAGATTATATCACTGGGAGGTTCGGATGATGAAAAGAATAGTTGCTTTCTTCGGCGGCTGGGGTCCCCGCAAAACCGTAAAATTCTGTGGGGAGAGGATACGCAGTGAAATGAGGGAGCTTTCGTGCTTACACGGAAGCGAAGGATATGAAACCTGCAACGACGAGGGAGGTTCGGATCATGCCGAGAAACAGGTTTGATGAGCAGCTTGCTTTGCTGAACAGTGAGCTGATACAAATGGGCGCCATGTGTGAGGAGGCCATCGCTCTCTCCGCCAAGGCGCTTATGGCAGGCGACCTTCAGATGACCCGGCAGGTTTCCCTGATAGACGATGAAATTGACGAAATGGAACACACCATCGAAAACCTCTGTCTCAAGCTGCTGCTCCAGCAGCAGCCGGTAGCGAAGGATCTGCGCCAGATCTCCGCCGCCCTGAAAATGGTAACTGATATGGAACGCATCGGAGACCAAGCTGCCGATATTGCGGAGATCATCACCTATCTGAACGGCAGAACAGTACAGGAATGCGAGCCTATCCGCATGATGGCGGAAGCCACGATCAGAATGGTTACCGACAGTATTGACGCCTATGTAAAAAGAGATTTGGAGCTTGCCGCCGCCGTTCTCAAATACGATGACATTGTAGACGACTATTTTCTCAAGGTAAAAACCCTGCTGATTACCATGATAGCCGAAAACTCAAATAGCGGCGAATACGCCCTTGATCTTCTGATGATCGCAAAATATTTTGAACGCATCGGAGACCATGCGGTAAACATTGCCGAGTGGGTGGTTTTCTCAGTCACCGGTAACCATAAAGGAGAAACTCCATGAAAATTTGGTGTATTGAAGATGACGCAGGTATTCGCGACATAGAGGTCTATACCCTGCAAAGCACAGGCTTTACAGCGCGGGGATTTTCTGACGCGGCCTCTTTCCGTGCGGCTTTGGAAAAAGAGCTGCCGGATCTTATTCTGCTGGACATTATGCTGCCCGGAGAAGACGGCATAGCCCTGCTGAAATCGCTGCGCGGCAATACCGTTACCCGGGGCGTTCCCGTTATTATGGCAACAGCCAAGGGAATGGAGTATGATAAGATACAAAGCCTTGATCTGGGCGCTGACGACTATTTGGTAAAGCCCTTCGGCATGATGGAAATGGTGTCGAGAGTAAAGGCGGTGCTCCGCCGCTGCCATCCGCAAAAAGTCAAAAGCCTTTTACAGATCGGCGGGCTGGCGTTGGATCCGGATAAACACACTGTCACTGCCGATGGGCAGCGCCTGCAGCTCACGCTGAAGGAGTATGAGCTGCTAGGGCGCTTTCTCTCTCATCCCGGCATTGTCTTTACGCGTGAACAGCTTATGAATGAAGTGTGGGGAGAGGATTATGTAGGCGAGAGCCGCACCGTGGATATGCACATTACCACACTGCGCCAGAAGCTGGGGGAATACGGAAAATTCATTGAAACTGTTCGCGGCGTCGGCTACAGGCTGGAGGTAACGCCATGACCAAAAAAATAGTGCAATATATTATGCTTGTAGCAGGAGTCGTGCTGTCAGCCAGCCTGTTCGTCATCATGGGCTGCCTTTACGACTACTTCGGAAGTATTGAACAGACACAGCTTGAAAATCAGCTTGGTCTTGCCGCCCGCGGCGTGGAAGAAAGCGGCATGGAATACCTGCAGGGATTGGACGGTACAAAATACCGTCTGACATGGGTGGGCCCTGACGGAGCGGTTTTATATGACACCCAGGCGGATCCCGGCGAAATGGAAAACCATGGAAACCGCGAGGAGATAAAGCAGGCTTTTATAAATGCCGAAGGAAAAAGCTCCCGGTACTCCGCAACGCTTCTGGAAAAGACGCTTTACTATGCCCAGCGCCTCTCCGACGGCTCGGTTTTGCGTATCTCGGTCAGCCGTGCCACAGCATGGATGCTGGCGCTGGGGATGCTCCAGCCCATTTTGATCATACTTCTGGCCGCCCTGGCCCTTTCCGGGGTGTTGGCCGGAAGAATGTCCAGGCGGATTGTGGAGCCCTTAAACCGCCTGAACCTGGATATGCCTCTGGAAAACGAGACCTACGAAGAGCTTGCGCCGCTGCTTTCCCGCATTGACAGGCAGCGTAAGCAGATCAACGCACAGCTCAGAGAGCTTCAAAGGAAAAATGATGAATTTTCCCAGGTTACACAAAATATGACAGAGGGGCTTGTCCTTCTCAGCGAAAAAAATACGGTTTTGAGTATAAATCCCGCCGCCGCGAAGCTGTTTCATACAAACCGTGACATCAAGGGGAAGGATTTCCTGACCATCGAGCGCAGCCGCGAAATCAGCCGTGCCATACAGACGGCGTTTGCCGATGGCCACAGTGAAATTTGCGTGGAACGCGACGGCAGAGAATATCAGCTTGACATCAGCCGTATTGAATCGAAGGGCGTTGCCATCGGCGCTGTTCTGCTTGCTTTTGACATTACGGAGCAGGCGTTTTCCGAGCGCAACCGCCGGGAATTCACCGCAAACGTATCTCACGAGCTGAAAACGCCTCTGCAATCCATTATGGGCAGTGCGGAGCTGATCGAAAACGGTATGGTGAAGCAGGAAGACCTGCCCCGATTTGTGAATCATATCCGTATCGAAGCAGAACGCCTTGTCGCGCTTATCAACGATATTATTCGCCTGTCCCAGCTTGATGAAGGCGGTGAGCTTCCCTATGAGGATATTGACCTGATGGAAATTGCAAAGGAAGCCGCCGCAACGCTGCAGGAGGCGGCAGCGGCAAAGAACGTCACAATAACTGTTACCGGCGAAGCTTCTCCCATTCACAGCATTCGCGGGCTGCTGACAGAAATTGTCTATAACCTTTGTGACAACGCTGTCAAGTACAATGTAGACGGCGGCAGCGTAAAAATTACAGTATCAGGCAGAACGATTGCGGTACAGGATACCGGTATCGGCATTCCCGCTGAGCATCAAAACAGAGTTTTTGAGCGCTTTTACCGGGTGGATAAAAGTCACTCCAAAGCCTCCGGCGGCACAGGCCTGGGGCTAAGCATCGTCAAACACGCCGTTGGGTACCTGGGGGGCAGGATCGAATTGGAAAGCGAACCCGGCAAAGGCACAGTGATCAAAATCATACTTTAACCAAAACAAACGGCGGCAATTATGATTGCCGCCGTTTGTTTTTCCGAACCGATGAATTTTCCGGGAGGCGTCGCCTCCGCCGCAGAGATCCTGATAGATGAGCATCTGAAAAAACTATCTACCCGGTTTCAAGCTTCTGCTACGATTCCATCCTCCATGGTATAGCCCTCCAGGGAGTTTTCCCTCACCTGATTACAGAGACGCGTCGTATCGGAATCCTCCGCCGCGGACAG
>CAMVYG010000073.1 GCA_947171615.1 uncultured Clostridia bacterium | reverse complement strand
TCCGCAGTGTCTATTCTGGCGGACGCCTTTCTTCCGGAGCAGGGAGCGCAAGCCATTCAGGAGGAAGCTGATCGGCTGTACCGCGCTCTCAGCGAGGCAAAGCTGAAGGAAAGCCTCAACGATTTGACCGGAAAGGTACTACAGGCGGAAGGCCGTCTGTCGGTCCAGTATGAGCGGGACGGGGAAGAAAAGCTTCTTCAGGCCCTGGGCGCTTCCGGAGACGCCGCCCGGGAAGCGGCGGTGCAGAATGTGAAGCAGGAGCTTTCGGAAATCGTGGGGCTGTCTGAAATCAAGGAATATATTCTGTCTTTGGAGGACAATTTCAAGATCCAGCAGTTGCGCAGGGAAAAGGGGATGAAAGCGGAATCGCCTTCCATGCATATGATCTTTACCGGAAATCCCGGCACCGGAAAAACCACCGTGGCCCGGATCGTTTCCCGTTACTTAAAAGCCATTGGCGTGTTAAACGGCGGCCAGCTCATTGAAGTGACCCGGGGCGACCTGGTGGGCAGATATGTGGGACATACGGCTCCCCTGACGCAAAAGGCCATTCAGTCCGCCTTAGGGGGCGTACTGTTTATCGATGAGGCATATTCCCTGTTTCGGGGGAAAGACGACAGCTTCGGCCTGGAGGCTATCGATACGCTGGTGAAGGGCATGGAGGATCACCGCGACGATCTGGTGGTGATCCTGGCTGGCTATTCCCGGGAGATGGAAGAATTCCTGACCGCCAATTCCGGCCTGCGCTCCCGGTTTCCCAATCTCATTGAATTCCCGGATTATACCGGAGAAGAGCTGCTTCGCATTACAAAGAGCATTGTGAAGGGCAAGGGCTACCGCCTGGCGCCCCAGTGTGATTCCCTTCTTCTTCCTTATTATGAAGCTGCCCAAAGGGAGGGAGATCCCCGCACCAATGGCAACGGCCGCATGGCCAGAAACAAAGTGGAGGAGGCGGTGCTCGGCTGTTCCCGCCGCAATATGAAGCTTCCTGAGGAGCAACGGGAGCTGGATCTGCTCTTGCCGGAGGATTTCGGATTTGCGGAGGAAGCGGAGACCGAAACGCATGAGAACGCCTGATTTCAAAGGCGGTATATCACTGCCTGACGGCGCGGCTCCATGGTAAGAGTTTTTTCATAGCTTTCAAAACCTGATTTTGCTGCCCATCGTGTGATGGGCAGTTTTTGTGTTTGAAAAAAGCCGATCCCGCACTTATGAGAAACAGGATGCGGAGAGCTTGTTACATTTTTCTGTTTCCAATCCTCTAATTCATAAAGCACGGAACAAAACACGAAACGGAGGATAGAAAATGGAATTCCTGGATTTTCAAAAGGCGGAAGCCGTAGAGGAATATGAGACCTTTGTAGAGAGCATGGGCGGCAGCTTCATGCAGTCTGTCCGGTGGTGCGGGGTAAAGTCCGATTGGCTGCACGAGGCTGTGATCGTCCGGGACAGCTGCGGCTTGATTTGTGGAACCATGCTGGTGCTGGTGAAAAAATTCCCTTTCCCCATGAAGTCCTTTCTCTATTCTCCCAGGGGGCCTGTGTGGGATTATCAAAAGCCCGCGGTGCTTCAGGAATTGCTTTTGGGCGTTTGGCACCTTGCCCGGAAGTACCATGCCTATTCCTTCAAAACAGACCCGCTGGTGGAGGAAACCGACAGCAAAAAGATTTTTGCACTGCGGGCGGCAGGCTTTTCCTTTCAGCCCTGGCAGCCGGATGAAAAAACCATTCAGAGCAGAAATAACTATATTTTGGAGCTGAGGGGCAGAAGCGAGGAGGAGCTGCTGCGTTCCTTCAAAAGCAAGTGCCGCTACAATATCGGGCTGGCAAAGCGCAAGGGCGTAAAATGTATTGTGTGCGGGAAAGAGCGGCTGGGCGAGTTCCAAAGGCTTATGGAGGAAACGGGAAAGCGGGATGGATTCCGGGTGCGTTCTCAGGAATATTTCAGCAGAATGATGGACGCTTTGGGGGATCGGTGCCGCCTGTACCTCTGTGAATATCAGGGGCAACCTCTTTCCGGGGCCATCTGCGTGCAGTACGGTGGACGTACCTGCTATGTATACGGAGCGTCTACTGCCGCTCACCGGGAGGCAATGCCCAATTATCTGATGCAGTGGGAAATGATCCGCTGGGCGGTGGAGGCCGGATGTCAGGTGTACGATTTTCAGGGGGTGCCCTGCTGGTATGACGCCTCTCATCCGAATTATGGCGTATACCGCTTCAAAACAGGCTTTAACGGACGTTTGGCCATTTATGCGGGGGAATTCCGCATGGTTTTTTCCAAGCGCTACAAGGCGGCGTTTGACCGGGCCCTGAAATGGGTGGGATACCAAAAGCTGGCCTGAGCTTGGCTTTTGTATTACAAAACAGTCCTTTCCGCTTGTAAAAATTTAGGTATTATGCTATAATATTATTAAAAAATTACCTTGCATCTTGCAGGAAAGGACATGCGTATGGAATACAAAAAATTTGACCCAAAGGACTATGCGGCAAAAGCGCGGGAAACAGTGGCGGAGGGCGCGGTCTTACTGCGGAACGAGAACAAAACGCTGCCCTTCTCTCAGGGAACAAGAATTGCGGTATTCGGCCGCAGTCAGTTCAATTATTACAAGAGCGGCACCGGCTCCGGCGGATTGGTGAATACCGGCCCCGTGCCGGGGATCCCGGAGGCGCTGGAAATGAGCGGCCATGTGAAGTTGGATCAGGACCTGAAGGCTGTTTATGAAGCGTGGCTTCAGGATCATCCCTTCGATGTGGGCGAGGGCTGGGCGGCGGAGCCCTGGTATCAGGAGGAAATGCCTTTGGAGCGTTCTCTGGTGGAACAGGCAGCCGGGCGGAACGATGCCGCTCTGGTAATTTTGGGCCGCACCGCCGGAGAGGATAAGGACAATTCCGCCGCCGAGGGCAGCTTCCTGCTGGCCCAGGCGGAACGGGAAATGCTGAAGCTGGTATGCGGCGCGTTCTCCCGGGTGGCGGTAGTGCTGAATACCGGCGGTATTCTGGATATGAGCTGGGTGGAGGAGTACCGGCCCGGCGCGGTGCTGTATGTATGGCAGGGCGGCCAGGAGGGCGGCCTGGGTACTGCCGATGTGCTCACAGGCACGGCCGCGCCCGGCGGAAGACTTTCCGATACCATTGCGCGGGATATTTCCGATTATCCCGCCGCCGGAAATTACGGCGATGAAACCAGAAATATCTATTCGGAGGATATTTACGTTGGCTATCGCTATTTTGAGACCTTTGCGCCGGAAAAGGTGCTGTATCCCTTCGGCTTTGGCCTTTCCTACACCACCTTTGCCGTGAGCTTTGGCGAAGTCAGCCGTTTTGAAGATACGCTGCGATTTTCCGCCGCGGTGAAAAATACAGGAGACCTCCCCGGCCGGGAGGTGGTTCAAATCTACTGTGAGGCTCCCCAGGGGAAGCTGGGTAAGGCGGCCCGTTCTCTGTGCGTCTTTGGAAAAACCGCTTTGCTGCAGCCCGGGGAAAGTCAGGAGCTTTCTCTCACCTGTCCTGTTTCTTCCCTGGCTTCCTTTGACGACAGCGGCGTGACGGGGCATAAGTCCTGCTGGGTGCTGGAAGAAGGAGAGTACCGGTTCCACGGCGGCAGCGATGTGCGCTCCGCTCAGCTGATCGGCACGGTGGAATTGCCGGAAACAGTGGTGGAGCAGCTTGAGGAGGCCTGCGCCCCGGTAACGGCCTTTGACCGCCTGCGCCCGGGAGAACGCAGGGGCCCGGTGTACGGCAAGGCCTGGGAGCCTGTGCCGCTTCGCACGGTGGACCCCATGGAGCGGCGAAGGGAAGCAATGCCGCCGGAGCAGCCCTATACCGGCGATCAGGGCTGGAAACTGAAAGATGTAAGAGACGGAAAGGTTCCCATAGAGCAGTTCCTTTCCCAGCTGACGGATGAGGATCTGTGCTGTATGGTTCGCGGCGAGGGCATGTGCTCTCCCAAGGTAACGCCCGGCACTGCCGGAGCCTTCGGCGGGGTGACGAAGCGGCTGCTGGAATTTGGAATTCCCACCGGCTGCTGTGCGGACGGCCCCAGCGGGATTCGTATGGACTGCGGAACCAGGGCTTTCTCCATGCCGAACGGTACCTGCCAGGCCTGTACCTTTGACCCGGAGCTGGTGCGGGAGCTGTATGAGTATGAGGGTATGGAGCTGCGGAAAAACCGGGTGGATACCCTTTTGGGCCCCGGCATCAATCTTCACCGCCACCCCTTAAACGGCAGAAATTTTGAATATTTCTCAGAAGACCCCTTCCTTACGGGAAAAATGGCGGCGGCGCAGCTGCATGGAATGCAGAAATACGGCGTTACCGGCACCATCAAGCATTTCGCCTGCAACAGCCAGGAGTATAAGCGCAATGATGTGGAAGCGGTAGTTTCCCAGCGTGCCCTGCGGGAGTTATATCTCAAGGCCTTTGAGATGGCGGTAAAGGAGGGCGGCGCTTACTCCATTATGACAAGCTACAACCCCATAAACGGGCTGTGGGCTGCCAGCAATTACGATCTGCTCACCACCATTCTCAGAAAGCAGTGGGGTTACACCGGCCAGGTGATGACCGACTGGTGGGCGAAGGGAAACGACGAAGGAGAGCCGGGCGAGCGTACCAACATGGCCGCCATGGTCCGGGCCCAGAACGACTTGTATATGGTAACAGCCAGTGCGGAGGAAAATACAGGAAACGATAACTCTGCCGAAGGCCTTGCCTCCGGCAGGGTAACGAGAGGCGAATTCCAGCAAAGCGCGGAAAATATCTGCCGGTTTCTGCTTCGTTCTCCCGCGCTGCTCCACCTGTGCGGAGAAGAGACTGAGCTGGACAGAGAGCTGGCGGAAGCGCCCTCCTTTGACGACGGCGATGTGGGAGAGATCTACTATGCTGAAGGCGGAGCCGATGGCAGGGTAGAGCTGGACACCTCTGTGATTCGCCTGGAGAAAGGGCAGAACACCCGGTTCTCCGTAACAGTAAAGGCGCGCGGGCTGTATGAAATGAAGCTGACTCTGCGCAGTACCGATGCGAACGATGTGTCTCAGCTGCCGATTTCAGTGTTCCAGGACAGAAACCTGCTGGGTACGGTCACGCTGACCGGCAGTGAACGGGATTGGAAAATCGTGACGATGAATGTCCCTGCTTTCTCCGGCACGTTCTATTTGAGATTTTTCCCGGCACAGACCGGGCTTGCGATCCAGTCCTGTACGCTGGAGCTGAAAACCACGCTGGAAGAGCTGATGAAGCTGAAAGAGAAAACGCAGTAATATACCCATTGCCTGCCAAACAGTAAACACGGTTTTTAGGTGGGGGAAGGGGCACTGGCTTGGCTGCCTTGCCATCCCCGCCTTTTCCCTGCCTGAAAACTTTATGGGAACCTGCCGCCCAATTTTTAGAAAAACGGAGAACCTGTAATTTACCGCATTCTTCTCAGCTTGACGGTACGGAGGGAAAGGAGGAATACCCTATGGATAAGGCCGTTACTATTGCGCAAATTGCCAGGGAAAGCGGAGTTTCCATTGCCACGGTTTCCCGTGTGATAAACGATCTGTCCGGGGTGGCCCCCGAAACCAAAAAGCGTGTGGAAGCGGTTCTCAAAAAGCATCGGTATACTTCCACCGCTTTCGCCAGGGGAACGGGCCGCCGGCAAAGCATGACCATCGGCATCATCATGCCGGATATTGCCAATCCCTATTTTGCCGCCATGTTTCAGGAATTTGAAGCAGCTGCCCGTGAGAAAAATTATTCCGTGTTTTTGTGCAATACGGCATTTTATAGCTGCGCCGGAAAATCAGAGCATGAAAAGGATTCGCAGGAAGCAGAATTTTTTCAAATGATGCTGGATAAGCATGCGGACGGGGTTTTGGTAGTGGGCGGACAAACCGATCTGCCCCAGGTTGGAGAAAGCTTCAGGGCGGCCCTTCAGCGCCTTGCTTCCCATATTCCTGTGGTGGTGCTGGGAAACAAGGTAGAGGGGATCGACTGCACCTTTATCCAGCGGGAAACGGGCCACGGCGTGTTTTTGGCCATGAATTATCTAACCATGCTGGGGCATGGCCGCATTGCCTTTATCGGCGGTGAGACCGGCGTAGGGATCACCTCATCCCGGCTTTCTTCCTATCTGGACGCACTGAAGGCCTATGGGATCGGGACGGATGAAGGACTGATCGTTACCTCGGATTATTACACGCCGGACGGATACAGCGCCATGAAAGAACTTTTGCGCCGCGGCGTTGACTTTACCGCGTTCCTTGCTGTCAATGACAATGTGGCCTTTGGCGCGTATCGGGCGCTGGCAGACGCCGGACTGCAAATTCCGAAGGACATTTCCGCCATCAGCTGCGACCAGTTTTTTTCGGCGGAGTATTTTGTACCCCGATTGACCAGCATCGATCAGCACAATGAGGACTTCGGCCGCTTTGTCATTCACACCCTGCTAAACGATATTAACAACGTGCAGAAGAACGAAGCTCTTTCCGTAACCCCTGAGCTTATCATACGGGAAAGCTGTGAAAAGCCGAAGAGACAGCGCAAAGAAATTTATTGAGCACAACTGCGGCGGCTCTCCGGGCGGCTGCGAAAACCTTCTAAAAAGCATGATGTAAGCATTGCCACTGGCGCCGGCATTTTTCGGATCCAGTTTTATCTTTGAAAAAAATTGAGAGATACCGAAATGGTATCTCTCAATTTTTAGTAGGGTAGAAAGCTGCGGTGTGCTGTCCCCGCCTGGAAGTTATCTGCTGGAAGCTGCCTGCGACCCAATCCGCTTGTAATAAGTATAGAACAGAAAGGCGGCCAAGATCTCCGCCACCAAAATTTTTCAAAAAATTCTTGCTTGTGACGCAGCGTAACGATTTATAATGTGTAACAGGGAGGTAAGCGCTTATGGAAAAACACAGGGCAATACCGCAGGGCTATATGACAGTTGGGGAGGTCGCAAAGAAAATAGGCGTTACCGTCCGCACGCTGCAATATTACGATAAAGAAGGATTGCTGTCTCCTTCCGCAGAGAGCGAAGGCGGGCGCAGGCTTTATACAGACAGAGATCTGGTGATGCTGCATCAAATAGTCTCTCTAAAATCATTGGGCTTTTCCTTGGACGATATAAAGCGGCGCTTAATCTATTTGGAAACACCGGCTGATGTTGCAAACGCTCTTACGGAGCAGGCAGATGACATTCGCAGAAAAATAGAAAAGCTAACAAACTCGTTGGCGGCAATAAAGCAGCTAAAAGAAGAAGTATTGCAAATGCAGACGGTCAACTTTAAGAAATATGCGGATATTATTGTCAATCTGCAAATGAAGAACGATTTTTATCCTCTTATTAAGCGGTTTGACGACGATACGCTCGACTATATACGCAGTAAATTTGATAAGGAAAGCGGCTTGGCCTTTATGGACAGATTTAACCGCCTGAGTGATGAGATCGTACAGCTTCAAAAGAAAAATGTACCGCCTGAAAGTGAAAAATGCCAGCGGGTTGTAAAAGAATATTGGGGCTTGATTATGGAATTTACGAACGGTGATATGAGCATGCTGCCGAAATTGATGGAGGTTGGCAATATTGATGCTGCGGCAAACCCTTGGGAAGAAAGGCAAAAAATAGTGAACGACTATATAGAACCGGCTTTACAGGTTTACTTTTCAAAGCTGGGTATAAACCCATTTGAGGGGGTGGAAGGATGAATCATATTGCGGTACAGGTTTATGGATTAAAGAAAAGCTATGGCGGGCGTTTGATTCTTAACGGGCTGGATCTTGAAATCAAAAAGGGAGAAATTTTTGCCTTGCTCGGTGTAAATGGAGTTGGAAAAACGACATCTCTTGAATGTATCGAGGGCTTGAGAAAATATGATGACGGTACAATTACCGTGAACGGGAAAATGGGGATTCAGCTGCAATCATCCTCTCTGCCAGCTCATATCAGGGCAATAGAGGCTGTGAAACTGTTTGCGAAATGGAATGGAGAAAAGATGGATGATACTTTATTGAGCGTCCTTGGTATTCAGGAAATTGCAAAGAAACAGTACTCTCAGTTGTCAACAGGGCAAAAAAGGCGGCTGCACCTGGCGCTTGCACTGGTCAATCGCCCGGATATTATTTTTCTCGATGAACCAACTGCCGGGCTTGATGTAGAGGGCAGACATTCGCTTCATGAACAAATCTGCAAACTCAAATTGCAGGGAAAAACCATCGTTTTAGCAAGTCACGATATGGCGGAAGTGGAGACCTTATGTGACCGTATCGCGATCCTAAATCATGGCAGGATTGCCTTTTGCGGCACAGCTTCGGAACTGACAGACAAAGTTGGAAAAAAGTATTTTATCCATATCAAAACACAAAAAGGAGACAATACTTTTGAGACTGACAATATCGAGAATACTTTGATTTCCCTGCTGGGAGATTTGAAACAAAAGGGCATGCATGTGTTGGATATCAAAGTTGATCGCGGCACGCTGGAACAGCATTTTATGGAAATGGCAGGGAGGAAAACGGAATGAACGGCTTTTTATACAGTGTGGCATTGCAGTGGAAATTAGATATACGGAGCAAGTCCTTGCTGATCACTTGCTATATTGTTCCGCTGATTTTCTTTCTGCTTATGGGCGGTATTTTCACTTCTGTTATGCCTGAAATGAGAAACACACTCATACAATCCATGATCGTGATGAGTGTTTCAATGGGAGCTTTTGTGGGATTGCCTCCATCGCTGATTGAAACATATGGAAGTGATATGAATAAGGTTTATAAAGCAAATGGGGTTCCAATCTATCTGGGGCTTGTTACAGCGCTCATTTCCGCATTTGTCCATTTGATGATCAGCTGTGTCATAATCGTATTGCTTTCACTCCTGCTGTTTGACGCGGCTTTGCCGGCACAGCTTCCGGCTTTCTTTTTTGCGCTTGCAATCTATACGATCGTATCGTTAAGTGTTGGCAGCATTTTGGGATTGATGATAAAAAGCCAGGCGAAGCTGACGATGATAGCGCAGTTATTGTTTTTGCCATCCATTATGCTTTCGGGAATTATGTTCCCCATTGATTTGCTGCCCGTTTTTCTTGAAAAGTCAGGGCATATTTTCCCTGCCTTTTGGGGGTACCGGTTGATGCTGGATCATGGCTTTTGCTTTGAAAATTTATGGTATTTGGTTTTTATGTTTTGTGGAGCGGTGATTGTGTGCGGAGCGCTTATGAAAAGGCAAAAGGCAAAATAGCAAGGGGTTGTTGGCCTGTGTGAGGGCCGTGTCGGGCGATTTGAGGCAGCCACCGTACAACGACCTGAAACCGCAGTTTCAAGCCGTTTGGTGGGGGAAGGTGTGCTAATTGCTGGTACTGCCCATGCCTGAAAGCTATCTGCTGGACATTGCCTGCGTACAAATCTACGAGCTAAAGAACAGCCCACCGGGCTGTTCTTTAC
>CAMVYG010000072.1 GCA_947171615.1 uncultured Clostridia bacterium | reverse complement strand
ATATAGGCATTATACACTAAAATTTACCAAAAATCAATCGTAAGGCAAGACAATGCGGCCGGGAAAATGGCAGAGTGAAAAAGGATTCTTGCTTTTCTACTGTTTAGAATATCACAACCGGGGGAAAAGAACAATACACAATCACTGGGTTTGCCGATTTTTTGTGAAATCTTTTTCAGCAAAGAAATTTCAGGAATTTTGGGGAAAAAAAGAAAAAAGACTTCCCGAAATCGGAATTTTGCACTATAATTGGATAAAACACCAGCGGGAAAGGAAGGGTCTGCTGTGGAAAAGAGACGGATCAGGCTGGAAATAAACGGTGTGGTATGCGGCCTTATCACCCAGGAAAGCGAAGAATATATGCAGTCTCTGGCCGGAGAGGTGGGAGAGCTGATGGGAAATATTCTGGAAGCCTCTCCTTATATTACCAGAGAAGCGGCCGCTTTGACCGCGGCTTTGGGCTACTGCGACGACGCCAAGAAAAACGGAAAGCAGGCCTTTGCCCTGCAGGAGCGGATCGACGAGTTGGAGGTAGAGGCGGAGATCTGGCAGGAGGAAAAGGAAGAAATGCTGAAGAATCCCCCCGCAGGAGAAGGGACTGCGGCGGATCCCGCTCTGCGGGAACGGCTTCTGAAGCTGGAAGCGGAAAATACCGCTTTGGCAGAGGCTGCGGGCCGGGTCAAGGAGCTGGAGGAAAAGTCTGCCAGGCTGGCCGATGAAAATGATGCGCTGCGGGCAGCGGCGTCCCAGCTTGGTTCGGCAGACAGTGATAATGGGGAAGATGCTTCCCGACAGCTTTCTCAGCTTGAGGAACAAAAGGAAGCTCTGCGCCAAAAAGCAGAGGAGCAGGCTGCACGTGCGGAAAAAGCGGAGCAGGAAAAGCAAAGCGCCATCGCCGCGGCAAAGCGGGCGGTGGAAGAGGCAAAAAAAATGGTGGATCAGCTGCGTGAAGAGCTGGAAGCGGCGCGGACGGAAGCCAGAGAAGCCAGGAAAAGGGCGTCTTCGCCGGCCCTGGATCTGCTGGAAAAAGAGGTGCGGGAACAGAGCGGGGAAGAAAAACCCGGCGCTGTGCAGCCCACCGGAGGGAAAAAGCGGAAAAACCCCATGCGCTATGAGGAGGAATACGAGCAGGAAGGCTTCATCAGCTTCTTTGAAAAGTCATGAGAGAGAAAACCATAGAGGTCCTGGCCCCGGCAGGCGGGCCGGAGGCGCTGCGGGCGGCGGTTTTTGCCGGGGCAGACGCCGTATATCTGGGCGGCCCTGCCTTTGGAGCCAGAGCCCATGCGAAAAATTTTACAATATCGGAATTGGAAGAGGCGGTGGGCTTTTGCCACGCCAGAAATGTGCGCGTTCACGTAACAGTCAATACCCTGGTCAAGGAGTGGGAGCTTCCGGAGGCGCTGGAGCTGGTTTCCTCTCTGTGTGAAATGGGGGTAGACGCTGTTCTGGTGCAGGATATGGGGCTTTTTTCGCTGCTGCGGGAAAGAGCGCCCCAGCTGCCCCTGCACGCTTCTACACAGATGAGCCTTCACACCCCCGGCGGCGCCCGGCTGCTTTGGGAGCTGGGTGCGCAGCGGGTGGTACTGGCCCGGGAGATGTCGCTTTCGGAGATCCGGGAGGTGGCGGACAACTGCCCGGTAGAGCTGGAAAGCTTTGCCCACGGCGCGCTGTGCATGTCTCTTTCCGGGCAATGCTATTTCAGCGCGATGCTGGGCGGCAGAAGCGGCAACCGGGGCATGTGCGCGCAGCCATGCCGCCTGCCCTTTTCCGCACCCGGCGGCACAGGGCACGATCTGTCTTTGAAGGATCTTTCCTTTTTGCAGCGGGTCTCTGAGCTGGAGGCGGCGGGGGTCTGTTCCGCGAAGATCGAGGGCAGAATGAAGCGCCCGGAATACGTGGCCGCCGCTGTTTCCGCCTGCCGAAAGGCGGCGGACGGAGAAAGGGTTCCGGAGGAGCTTACCCGAAACCTGGAAGCGGTATTTTCCCGTTCCGGCTTTACGGAAGGGTATCTCACCGGACAGAGGGGCAGGGAAATGTTCGGCGTGCGCACGAAGGAAGATGTGACGGATGCCACGGCAAAGGTGTTTTCCTCTCTGCGGAGCTTGTATCGGGGGGAACGGCAGAGCGTTCCGGTAAGCTTCCTTTTGGAGCAGCGGGAAGGGCAGGTTTCCCTGACCGCCCGGGACGAGGAAGGGCGGTCGGTCAGAGCAGTGCTTTCCGATCCTTTGGAGGAGCTTCCCCTGCTGCCTGAAGAACGGTGTGAAAGTCAGCTGAAAAAAACAGGAGGTACGCCTTTTTTTGTGAAACAGGCCGCTGTGCCCCAAGGCGGTGTGAAGGCGGGGATTTCCCAGCTTAATGCTTTGCGCCGCCAGGTCTTGGAGAATCTGCTCGTGAGTCGGGCGGAAAAGCGGCCTGTCCCTTTTTTGAGCCGTCCGTATCAGCCCTCTGCCCGGCACAGGGCTGAAAAAGCAGAGGCGTTGCCGGTGCGGGCCTATTTTCGGAAGCCGGAACAGGTATGTGAGGAGGCGCTGAGGTGCGAGTGCATCGGGCTGCCGCTCTATACGGCCCCGGAAGAACTGCTTCGTCTGCGGGAAAAGGGCTTTTCCAGAATTCTCTTAGAGCAGCCCCGGGCGTTTTTTGGGGCGGAGGATCGGGTAAAAGCTTTGATGGATGCCAGAATAAAGGATGGCTTTTCGGAATTTATCGTGGGAAATTTAGGCGGTTTGCAGCTGGGAAAAGAGCTGGGGGCCACGATGCACGGTTCTTTTTCCCTGAATATTTTTAATACCGCCGCCCTGGAGCAGTTTCAAAGACTGGGCCTTTCCTCGGCGGAGCTTTCCTTTGAACTGACCGGAAAAGAGGCCGCCGCCCTGGGGGGAGAGCTGCCGAGAGGTGTGATGGTTTACGGCAGACAGGCGCTGATGCTGACCCGAAACTGCCCCTTGGCCAATTCTCCCAGGGGTTGTCTGCACTGCCGGGAGCCCGGCTGTCTGACGGACAGAATGAGGAAGAGCTTTCCGGTAGTGTGCACCGGCTCCGGGCAGGCCAGATATGCAGAAGTTTTGAACAGCGTTCCCCTTTGGCTTGGGAACCGGGCTGACTCTTTTGCGGACTATGGCGTGCTGCGGTTTACTGTGGAAAACTCTGTGGAATGCGGAGAGGTGCTGACCCTGCTTTTTCGACAGGAATCCCCTGATTTTGACTGCACCCGGCGAATGTTTTCGGCAGGCGTGGAATAACGGTGGAAAACTCTGTGGAAAATGTGAATTACCATTGGAAGAAAGCTGCTGTTTTTGGAAATAAATGTAAGAACCTGTATTCATCATCTGCAAACACCGTGTGAGCGGTCTTTTTCGAGCTATACGTCGTTAAATTTTCTTGAAATGCGACAGCATATTTGCGAAAATTTGCCTGGTTCATCTCGAAAAATCCTCGCTCATCCGATATTTTCGCCTATGAATACAGGTTCTAAGAGAAGGAGCGTTTTTTATGCAGGAAAGTCAAAAGCTGAAAATCAAACGGCTGCGGAGAGAAGCGGTGCTTCCCGAGCGGAAAACACCGGGCAGTGCAGGCTATGACCTGTGCGCCTGTATTGCCGGGGATTTTACCATTGAGCCGGGAGCGCTGGTGATCCTGCCTACCGGCCTTGCGGCAGAGGTGCCGGAGGGCTGTGCGGGCATGATCTTTACCCGCAGCGGGCTGGGGGTAAAGCACGGCATTACCGTGACCAACGGCGTGGGTGTGATCGACAGCGACTACCGGGGAGAAATTCATGTGGGTCTGCGCAATTCCAGCCAGACCGCCTATACGGTGCGCCCCGGAGAGCGGATCGCCCAGCTGATCGTTCTGCCGGTGTGCCTGCCTGAGGTGGAGGAGGTACAGGAGCTTTCCGAAACCCAGCGGGGCGCAGGAGGTTTTGGCAGCACAGGGCTGTAGTTTCTGGAGGTTGGATTCTGGATGCTGGATGCTGGACGAATAACCGCAAGCGGTTATCTTGCGGGTGCAACGTCCTTGCCTTTTCTAACAACTAACGACTAATAGCTGACAACTGGAACCCCAAATATTGTGCTGCTTTTTTTGAGATTCGGCACATATGCGGTATTTTGGGTTTTTCTATGTTTATGTAAACTTTGCTGTTGAGAAATCGGGGAAAATGATGTATAATAAGCTGTAATTTCCCTGTTGGCGGAATCGTTCTGTTCTGGTTTTTCGGAAAGAAACGGGCGGTTAGGAATTTTTGCCGGAATTGGGAAACCATAAGAGAGAAGATATTGTTCACAGGGGTGCAGATTCGGGATATTAAGAATCGGCAGCCCGGGTGAATCAAATCCGCGGATCTGCGGATCAAATATGGCAGGCCCGGGGTATGGGCCGGAAAGGCAGAGTTTCAGATGGCAGGGCTTTCAGGACTTTTTTCCATGTTTTCTATGTTTTCCAAGGATATCGGCATCGATTTGGGAACGGCTAATACGCTGGTATTTATGCGGGGCAAGGGCATTGTAATGCGGGAACCCTCCGTGGTGGCCGTGGATGTGCGCACCGATGAAGTGCTGGCCGTGGGCAAGCAGGCCAAGGAAATGCTGGGCAGGACCCCCGGCTCCATTGTGGCGGTGCGCCCGTTGAAGGATGGCGTGATCGCCGACTTTGACGTGACGGCGGCAATGCTGAAATATTTTATTAAGAAGGCGCTGAAATCCGGCACCTTCAGCCGTCCCAGGATCGTGATCTGCATTCCCTCCGGCGTCACGGAAGTAGAGCGCCGGGCAGTGGAGGATGCCGCCCGTCAGGCAGGCTCCAACAATGTGGATCTGATCGAGGAGCCCATGGCGGCGGCCATCGGCGCAGGGCTGCCTGTAGGGGAAGCCACCGGCAGCATGGTGGTGGATATCGGCGGCGGCACCTCTGAGGTGGCTGTGATCTCGCTGGGAGATATCGTCACCGCTGTTTCCGTGCGCATGGCGGGAGACAAGTTTGATGAGGCCATCGTTACCTATGTAAAAAAGAAATATAATCTGCTCATCGGCGAACGCACCGCAGAGGAGATCAAGGTGAAGATCGGCTCAGCCTTCCCCACCGAGGACACCATCAATTCCTTTGTGGAGATCAAGGGCCGGAACCTGATCGACGGCCTGCCGAAAAACGTGACCATTCACGCAGACGAGGTGCGGGAAGCGCTGATGGACAGCGTGATGATCGTGGTGGACGCCATTAAGGACACTTTGGAAAAGACTCCGCCGGAGCTGGCGGCGGATATTATAGACCGGGGCATTATGCTTACAGGCGGCGGCGCTTTGCTGCGGGGTCTGGACAAGCTGGTAAGCCAGGAAACGGGAATTCCCGTCCATGCGGCAGAGCGGCCCCTGGACTGTGTGGTGGAAGGCACAGGCAAAAGCCTGGAAGTGGATCTGCCTAAGTCTTATTACCGTTCCAGAAAAAAGTGAGAAACAACTGGGTGCTGAATCCGGCTAAAAGCCGGAACCAGCGAAAAGCTGAAGGGAAGTAGAGGAGGACTGCTGTGGAAGGCGGAAACGGCCCGGGCCGTTTCCGCCCTGCGGCAGTCCGCCTTTGACTGAACGAGGATAAACGCTCTTCGGATCGAATTTTTGGGAAAGGGGGCCTGGGCTTGAAGGAGTTTTTCAAAAGCAGCTCATTTAAGGTGCTGCTTATCACCATTGTGGTGCTGCTGGGACTGATCATCTTTACCGCTTCCGCAGGCGGCTCTTTTCTGGCAAGCCTTTTGGGCTTCGTTTCCTCTCCTATGCAGGGGGTAGCCACAACGGTCACGGAAAATGTTACGGAATTTCTGGATCTGGACGGGCTTTCCAAGGCCGAGCTGAAGGACATGGTGACAAGGCTTCAGGATGAAAAAGCGCAGCTGCAGCAGCGTCTGGCGGATTTTGAAAACATCAAGCAGGAAAATGAACAGCTCAAGGAGCTTCTGGAGATCACCAGTGAGCGGCCGGAAAATAAATCTCTGGCAGCTTCCGTGATCGGACGGGACCCCAATGATGTGTTTTCCGGATTTTCCATTGATAAAGGGACCCTGGAAGGCGTCAGCGTGGGAGATCCTGTGATCACCAGCCGGGGCCTGGTGGGCATTGTGACCCAGGCCTATGCCACCACCAGCAAGGTTTCCTGTCTGCTTTCCGAAGACGTGAAGGTGGCGGCGGTGTGCATTGAACGCCAGGAAAGCGGCGTGATCACCAGCGATATTATGACAGCAAGCTCCGGCCTGCTGCGCTTTAACTACCTTTCCGGCGATACCCAGCTGAAGGAGGGAGATATTGTAACTACCTCCGGCGCGGGCAGAAACTATCCCGAGGGAATTCTGATCGGCGAAGTGAAAAGTGTGGAAAAAGCGGAAAACGATATTTCCAAGTACGCGGTGGTGCAGCCCTGTGAGGATCTTTCCGCCGTGAAGGATGTATTTGTCATTGTCAGCTTCCCCGGAAAGGGGGAGGAGATTCCGGATGTGGATCTTTCCTCTCAGCCTCAGGGCGGGGAGGATGCGGAATGAGAGACTTTAACCGTGTGGTTCGGTATTTGGCCTATGTGCTGGAGCTTTTAGTGCTTTTTATGCTTCAGGAAACCCCGGGACTGCTGCCTGCTGTGTTCGGGGTTCGGCCGGTGCTGATTTTTCCGGCGGTGATCACCATCGCCATGTTTGAGGAAGAGCTTCCCGCCATTGCCTTCGGTGTGGTAGGAGGGCTCTTCTGCGATTTTGGGCTGTCGGGCATTATGGGCTTTCACGCTCTGGTTCTGGCGGCGCTGTGTTTCTTTGTCAGCATTTTGAGCAAGGTTTATTTGCAGGTCAATTTGATGACCGCCGTGATCACCGGGATCTGGACCATTGGGCTGACCGTGTGCGCTCAATGGCTGTTCCTTTACTATTTTTCGTATTCCATGCCGGGGTACGCTTTTGTGCACCATTATCTGCCGAAATATTTTTACACGATGATCTTTGTTCCTCTGGTATATCTGCTGAACCGGGGCCTGTCTCAAGCGGTGCGCACCCAGGAGAACTGACCTTCAGAGAGGGCTTTCTGTATGATGAAACTGCCGAATTTCAGAAAAATAGGAAGATACACGTTCTGCGTGCTGCTGCTTCTGGCGGTTTTCGCAGTGTATGAGCTTCGCCTGTTTCAGTGGCAGGTTTTGGAGGGAGAGCGGTTTGAGCAGGAAGCTCTGAACGACCGCACCGACACCATCGAGCTGGATGCCGCCAGAGGCCAGATTTTGGACAGAAACGGAGAGGTGCTGGCGGGCAACAAGCTTTCCTATGATATTGTATATAATGCGCTGTACATGGTTTACGGAGAACGGAATGCCACGATCATCAAGGTCATTGATATTCTGGAAAGCCGGGAGGAAAAATGGCGGGACAGGCTCCCCATTGTGCTCAATGAGGAAAATGAGTATGAGTTTGTGGAAGGGAAGGAAAACGAGATCGAGACCCTGAAAGGCCAGGATATGCTGAATATGGCGGAATATGCCACGGCAGAGGAATGTATTTCGGAGCTGGCCCGCCGGTACGGCTGCGAAGGATTTTCAAAAAGGGACACCAGAAATGTGGCCTCTGTGCGGTATTCCATGGAACGGGACGGCTATTCCCGAACCAATGCCTATGTGATCGCGGAAAATGTGTCGGCGGAAACGGTGGGGGTCATCAGCCAGAAGGGAACCGATCTGAAAGGGATCGAACCCCGGGTTTCCGTAACGCGGTATTACGGCGAAGACGGCGCCCTGGCCCCCCATGTGGTGGGACAGGTGGGCTCCATTTCGGGAGAGGAATATGACGCCGCGGTGGAAAATGGAACGGCGTATGACTATAAAAATAATATTTCCGGTTACAAATGGACGGATTGGCTGGGAAGGGGCGGGATCGAGAGCGCCTTTGAATCAGAGCTTCGGGGCCACAGAGGGCAGGAAACTATTTTTGTGGGCGATACGGGAGAAGTGAAAAGCACTGCCGTTACCGTGCAGCCGGAGGAAGGGCATACCATATATACCACGCTGGACGCCGATTTGCAGCGGGTGGCGAACCTGTCTCTGAAAAAGAATATCGAAGGGAATAAGAATGCCAAGAACTGCACTGCCGGAGCTGTAGTGGTGCTGGATGTAAAGGATTTCGGCGTGCTGGTGAATTCTTCTTATCCCACCTTTGATATGAATTTGTATACCACAGACGATACCTATGTCAGCCAGAAGAACAACGATAAGAAGCAGCCCATGCTGAATCGGGCGCTGGACGGCGTTTATGTTCCCGGGTCGGTCTTTAAGCCCATGGTGGCGCTGGCGGCCCTGCAGGAGGGTGTGATTGGAGCGGACACTACCTACGACTGCGACGGCTGGTTCAGATATTACGATATGGAGCTGAAATGCCAGAACGATATCCTGGGCCCCAAAAATGTATACAGCGCCCTTGCGGAGTCCTGTAATGTGTTTTTCTGTAACGTGGGGCTGGATTTGAAAATTCGGAAAATGGATGCCTATGCGGAATATTTTGGGTTGGGGGAGAAAACAGGTGTGGAGCTGGGCGAGGCTTTGGGCACCATGTCAAATCCTCAGGAGTATAAGGAGAATCATGCCGGGGAAACCTGGCTGGACGGCAACACTGCCCAGACGGCCATTGGCCAGGCGGATAATCTGTTCACCCCCATTCAACTTGCAACGTATTGCGCTACGATCGCCACCGGCGGCAAGCGGCTGGAAACTCATTTTCTGCATAAGGTGACGGACTATGCCGGTGAGGAGACTGTCAGAGAGCATCAGAGTAAGGAACTGTTTGACGCGGGGCTTTCTTCCGATGTGCTGGGCGTGGTGCGGGAAGGAATGCGCATGACGGCCTCCTCCGGCACGGCCTCTGATGTGTTCGGGGACTATCCGGTGTCCATTGCCTGTAAGACAGGCACGGCGGAAACCTCTATGGATGACAGCACCGAGCCCAACATCAGCTTTATCTGCTATGCACCGGCGGACGATCCGCAGATCGCCGTCGCGGTCATGATGGAGTACGGCAACAAAGGTCCCTATGCCCAGAATGTGGCGAAGGACATTTTGGACCAGTACTTTGGTTTCTATACCTGGGACGAGGAAGGCAACCGCTATGACAGCGAAGGAAATCTGGTGGACGAGGAAGGCAAGGTGTTGAAAACAAAGGAGCAGCTCGCAGAGGAAAAGGCAAAACAGGAGCAGAAGGAAAAGGATAAATTTTTGTCCTCCGCTTTGGAAAACGGCGATACCTCCTCCGGCGTGAGCTCCGGCAGCGCCGATGATGGCGCCGCTTCTTCCCAGGAGCCGAAAGACCCGGAGACCTCCGGCAGGGGGGATATTCCCACAACTCCCTTTACCGGGGAATCTTCCGCCCCACCAGTGAGTTCTGCTCCGGAAAGTAATGGTTCTTCCGATCCCGGCGGCGGATCCGCTCCTTCTGGAAACGAAGGGGAGAAAAAGAAGCCGACATCGCCCTATTACAGCGGCGGAACTTGATCGCATTGCTTAAATGCCGAAAAAACAGAGAAAATTTTAGGTATTGTTCCTAAAATTCCGGGAAATAAATATTTGTTTTTGACAAGGCTGTTTCCATGTGTTAAGATAAAAAGAACGAGGTATAGCTA
>CAMVYG010000071.1 GCA_947171615.1 uncultured Clostridia bacterium | reverse complement strand
TGACAGCCTTGACCAGCTGGAAGGAAATGGGCTGGTCGGCGATCATTTATATTGCCGCCATTGCGGGCATTGATCCTTCCCTTTATGAAGCCGCCATGGTAGACGGCGCAGGCCGGCTCCGCAGGATCTGGCATATCACCCTGCCGGGCATTCGCCCAACCATTATTGTGCTGTTGGTCTTAGCGGTGCCGGATCTGCTTAATGCGGGCTTTGACGCATCGTATCTGTTGGGAAACGGAATGGTAGCGGATTTCAGCGAGGTGCTGGACACATATATTTACCGGGTCGGGTTGCAGCAGGGGCAGTATTCCTATGCCGCCGCCATTGGTCTGCTCCGCCAGCTGGTGGGGCTGATCCTGATCCTGTCTGCCAATACCTTTTCCCGGAAGGTTAGCGAGTACAGCCTGTTCTGACAGGCAGAAGCAAACGGTGCCTGATGGGATAGATCCATTTGGCCTTTGCCCGGCCAAATGACAGAAAGGAGTGCCCTCTTGATGCGAAAAAGTCTGCAAGATCGGGTTTTTGATACGGTAAATGTAATTTATATGCTGCTGGTCTCTGTGATAACGCTGTATCCCTTCCTGCATATTCTTGCCGTCTCTCTGAACGAAGCGAGAGATTCCGCAAGAGGGGGAATCACCATCTTCCCGCGGATCATCAGCTTTGACAGCTACCGCACTGTATTTGGCTATGAAGGGCTGTATCACGCGTTCTTTGTCAGCGTTTTGCGCACAGTTTTCGGAACTCTGCTGTTTTTGCTGGTCACCACTTTGGCCGGTTATGTCATGACAAAGAAGCAGTTGAAGGGGTACCGGGTCATCTACATGTTTTTTGTAGTTTCCATGTTTGTAGGCGGCGGCCTGGTTCCCACCTTCCTGCTTTACCGGCAGCTGGGGATCATGAATACGTTTTGGGTCTATATCCTTCCTGGTGCGTTCAGCACCTACTACATGATTTTGTTTCGTACCTACATTATCCAGCTGCCTCAGGGGCTTCAGGAATCGGCCATGATAGACGGAGCGGGAGAGTTCACCATCTTCTTAAAGATCGTTTTGCCCCTTTCCACGCCGATCCTGGCAACCATTGGGTTATTTGTGGCGGTCAATCAGTGGAATGCCTGGCAGGATACCCTGTATTACACGACAGACGAAAACCTGGAGACTTTGCAATACGTTCTGATGAAGGTGCTGCGGCAGGCCGAAGCTACGCAGATCGCCAAGCAGGCCAGATCTGCTTTGGCCAGGACCTTCGGCAACACTTCCATTACGCCGAATTCCATCAAAATGGCGATCACCATTGTTGCCACGGTTCCCATTCTCTGCGTATATCCCTTCCTGCAAAAGTATTTTGTCAAGGGAATGGTGCTGGGCGCAGTCAAAGGCTGATAAACCGATTGCAAACAGGTGACTGCCGTGCTAAAATAAGCGCAAAGCGGTTATCAGCGAGAAAGTCTGAAGCACGCAGTGTTTCAGACTTTCTCAAAATCGGTTTATATGAAATAATCGCAAAAGGAGAAAGCCTCTATGAAAATACCGGAAGATTATTTTGAACGTGTCTATGCGGGCTGGCTCGGGAAGATCATCGGGATCCGTCTGGGTGCGCCTATTGAGAGCTGGAGCTACCAGCGAATTCAGGATATCTGCGGGGAGCTGGACGGCTATCCCGCGTCCTACAAAAATTTTGCGGCTGACGACGACAGCAACGGGCCCCTGTTTTTTATTCGTGCCCTGGAGGATTGCAGGGATCTTGAAAACTTCAGCTCTGCCGATGTGGGCGAGGCCCTGCTGAATTACGCGCCCTATGAGCATGGCTTTTTCTGGTGGGGAGGCTACGGTATTTCCACCGAGCATACCGCCTACCTCAACCTTCGCCACGGGATCCCGGCTCCCCGCAGCGGGAGCATAGAGCAGAACGGCGCCGTCGTTGCCGAACAGATCGGCGGGCAGATCTTTATCGACCCCTGGGGTCTGGTGGCCCCGGGAAACCCGGAGCTTGCCGCGTCTCTGGCTGAGAAGGCCGCCAGCGTCACCCATGGCGGGAACGCCGTTTACGGTGGAATGTTTATTGCCTGCTGTATCAGCATCGCCTTTGTGGAGCACGATATCCGCAAGGTCATAGACAAGGCGTTAGCCTATATTCCTGCCGATTGCGAGTACGCAAGGGTCGTCAGGGCAGTGATAGATTTTCACGAAAATCATCCGGATAACTGGCGCGACTGCTTCCGGTATCTGTATGAGAACTGGGGGTATGATCGATACCCCGGAGCGTGCCATATCATCCCCAATGCGGGTGTGATCATTCTCGGCCTGCTCTATGGGGAGGGAGACTATGCCCGCACGATCAATATTACCAACATGTGCGGCTGGGATACCGACTGCAACGTGGGCAATGCCGGGTGTATCATGGGCGTGCTGAACGGCATGGAGGGTATTCCCTATGAAAAGTATGCCGCGCCCATCAATGATTTTCTGGCGGCGTCCGGTGTGGTGCCTTCCCTGAATGCTACCGACCTGCCCTATGGCGCCAGCTATTTTGCGAAAATGGCCTACCGGCTGGCGGGAGAGGAGGTTCCCGGGAAGTGGAAGCCCATTCTGGAGGATCGGATAGACAGCTGTCATTTCGAATATCCCGGCAGCACCCATGCTATCCGCAGCCACAGCCAGGGCTATAAGATCCGCAATACTGCCGAGCAGGCCCACACCGGCTCCCGTTCCCTGAAGGTGGAGGTGTTCTCCATGTGGAACGGATCGGAGCATTTCTTTTATAAGCAGACCTATTACGGGCCGGAGGATTTTGACGATTCCCGTTACGATCCTTCCTTTGCCCCTCTGGTATATCCCGGCCAGACCGTGCATATGAGCGTGCTGCTGCCGCCGGTGGAGACCATGGAGCTTTTTGCCGTTCCCTATGTAAAGATGGGAAGAAGCGGCGAGATCCTTCGGGGAGAAAAAGTCGCTGCCGGGCTAAACTGGCAGGAGCTTTCTCTGACCATTCCCGGCGGTTTGGACGATTATGTGCAGGAAACCGGCGTGATTCTCTACAGCCTGGGCAAAGGCGCTGATTGTGCTCCTGTGGTCTTTTACCTGGACGACCTGTATTATGACGGGAAGCCGGAATATCGGATCGATTTTAGCAAGGAAAAGATTTTGGACTGGACCTTTTCCCATCACGACCTGTCCCAGTTTGCCTGCCTGAAGGGGTACTTTTTCCTGAAGGACGGTGGACTGCACCTTTCCTGCAGCGACTTTGGCGAGATGTACACCGGGCATTACAGCTGGACAGATTATTCCGTGGAGGGAAAGCTGACTGCCCTTGCCGGAGACAGCTGCTTCCTGAATATTCGTGTGCAGGGCGGAATGCGTTCCTATGCTGCCGGTTTTTCCGGAGGCAAGGTAGTGCTGAGCAAAAATATGTGCGGCTATAAAACCCTTTGTGAAAAACCGCTTTCTTTCGCTCCCGGTCAGGAGCATGCTTTGAAGGTGGAAGCGGTGCAGAACCGCCTTACCGTTTGGGTGGACGGCGAAAAAATGCTGGAGTACGAAGATAACGATGCGCCCATTCTCACCGGTTCCATTGGTGTGTCCGTGGGTGACGGCAGCCATTGCCTCTACCGGGATCTTGCGGTAAAAGGCGTCTGAGCGGTGACCATGAGATAAAAAACTTTTATAAAATCCAAGGCCCCCGGACCGTGCCATCGGCACGGCCCGGGGGCCGTGGATTTGGTTTGAAAACAGGGGAAGGGTCAGCAGTTGCTTCTAAAATAAGGTAAAAGCACAAAAGCGTTACCGTTTAGATTCCAGATACCGCCGAAGCATGGCGGCGACCTCGGCTCTGGTCGCCTTGCCCAGGGGGTCGAGAATACCTTCTCCCTTGCCGCAGACGATGCCGTTTTCCACTGCCCATTCCATAGCAGTTCTGGCGTAACCGGAAATCTTATTGCAGTCGGTAAACCCGGCAAGGCTGTCTGTTTTGCTGACGGTGGGCTTTCCTGCCCAGCGCCACAGGATAGAAGCCAGCTGTTCCCGGGTGATGCTGTCATTGGGGCCGAATTTCCCGTTGCCATAGCCGCTGACGATCTGATTCTCCGCCGCCCATTCCACGGCGTCTGTGTAATACAGCCCGGCAGTTACATCGGAGAAGCTGCCGGAGGTGGAGCAGTCCGGTTCCTCCGCAGCCCGGTAAAGCACCGTTACCAGCATTCCTCTTGTCATTGGTGCGTTGGGGCTGAAAGTGGAGCTTCCCGTACCGAAAAACAGTTTTTCAGAAACGGCGTATTTCACGGCTTCATAATACCACGCATCCTGCGGCACATCGGAAAATTGATCTATGGAAACAGGCGGTTCTATGGGCGGTTCCGGGTCTTCTCCGCCGATGATGGGGGGAACAGAAGGAGGCTCTCCGGTTTCTCCGCAGTCCGGCTTCTTGTCGGTGGTCACTTCCAAGGCGCTGCTTGCCGAAGAAGCCTCATAATTTTCCGAACCGGCGTATCGGGCGGCAAAGCTGTATTCCGTGTTAGGGGATAAGCCGGAAAATACCGGGCTGCTTTGCCATGCTCCGCTGCCGTTTCTGCTGTATTCCACCGCTGAACCGTTGGCGTTTGGCGGAAGCTTTGCCAGCGTCACGCTGTTTTGCGTTTTACCGGCCAGGGTCGGTGCAGGCGGGGGCGCTTGAACACCCTTGCGTACCGTCAGCACACCCGGTGTGATAGTCACTGCGTAATTTTTTGCATCGGCGTTTCCCGAAATGGGGTAGCTGCCTGCCGAGGGTGCAGCTCCGGCGCTGGAAGTCAGCGAAAGCGCCAGATCCTCTTCGGTATCTTCATAAGCCAGCCCGTATTCCGGTATGGTAACCGTAAAGGGCGGCACAGCCTCTCCGTACATGATGGCTTGATCGTCTATCCTGACGGCGACAGGCTTTTTTTCAATTTGCAGCGTGCAGCTGACCGAGGTTTGCTGACCGACACCCTGCACCTCTGCCGCAGTGGCTGTAATCGTGGTTGTACCTGCGCCTGTAATGGTAACTGTACCGTTTGAAGAAACCTCTGCAGCGCCTGTGTTGCTGCTGGTATAGGAGAGCTCCCCGCCGTCCGGGGTATGGTTTACGGCAGCGTTGGAGAAAGCGGGATCGCCATAGGTTTTAGTAATGGGGCCGTCTAATGCAAACCGGATCTCCTGCTCCGGCAAGGGCGCGGGGTCTGGAATTTCGCTTTTCTCCACGATTTTGGTAAACGCCTTGACCCTGGGAGCTGCCTCGACCCGATCGATCGCCTCCCAGCCGGAGGATCTTTTGATATAGGCCATGTCTGTGCTGCCATATGGGGTATGCCCGGCCAGGAGAACATAGTCGTTTTTGTCGGAAAGAACCGTCACTTCCACTGCGTAATACTGACCCTTTTCCAATACAACAGGCTGATCTAAGGGGATCAGGCGGAAACCGCCCTGGGAAAGTGTGGCGGTCTGCGTGGCTGCCAGTGTTCCGCCGGTGGGCTTTGCTTCCGGGGCTACATCTGTATAAACATGGATTTCCAGCTTGATCTCCTCGCCTGCCAGGCCAATATTTACCGCTTTCAAAACCTCGACTTGACCATCGCCTGCCTTACCCTTGGCCTGATAGACGTTGCATGCGCTTTGTACCTTGTACATGGCGCTTGCGGCAATATCTTCTGCTGTGGAATCGTAGAAATAATTGCAGTCATATTCATCGGTGGAGGAATAGGACAAGGCAAACATGGTATCAAGATTGGTATCGTAGGTGAGGTAGAAATAGGGGTGGCTGCTGTAGCTGTTTTTGATGAGCCAGCCGCCGTCCTGGGTGGCGGGAGTTGGCTTGAAGCTTTCTTTGGGAATGGAGTCATCCCAGCCGATAATGGTACAGGCGTGAGGCGCGGAGCCTGAAACTCCGGCAGGGTTATAGAATTGCTCGTCCCGCCAGGCATTATAGCCATAGGTGACTGCGCCGTATTGCACAACGGCGCGCTTGATCTCCTGCCGTTTATTTGGTTCGGAATTCAGGTTGGTTCCGTTGAAGGAAAGAGCGTCTGTCAAAAGATACAGGCGTTTTGTCCAGCCGTTTGCGTCGGAACCGTCCTTTTCGGCTACCGGTCCGCACCACTGGGAGAGAATGGGAACAGCCCGGCTGGGGTGTCCGGCTCTGCTGCTCCAATTTTGATATCCGTCTTCCAGAATACTGTTGTTGTTATAGAGGGGATCGATGCTTCTCGCATATCGGGAATAGCCCACATGAGCGGGGGAAAGGCGCGGCGGCTCTTTCCCGGCAGAAAGACCGGCCCGGGAAACAGACGCTTCCGAAGCGTGGGTCACAGCATAGGCCCAGCAAAGGTTGCTGCTGCCCTGATCGTGCACCTCTGTACTGACACCGTATTCTCTGCCGTCAAAGGCAGTACCGGCTGCCAGGGTTTCTATCTCGGCTTCCGTAAGCGGAAATGACATCTGCCTGCTGCCGTTATCAGATGCGTTGGCGGTTACGGACAGGGGCGGCATGGTAAACAGCAGACAGAGAATAAACAGTGCGGATATAAGGCGATTCAAAGGTTTCACGATAGTCCCTCCGTGCAAAAGCATAATGGTGGATCCCACATTGGGGAATACCCCAGCATCTGGAATTCAGTGTATTGTCTATTATACTATAACCATGCCCGGAAAGCTATATTTTTTCACTCAACTAAATGTAGGGACCGGCCTCTGAACAGAGACCGTCCTCTGGACGGTCCGTCGGCTTAGCTGGGAATTTGCGGTCCACCGAGAACGGGCTCTACAGAATGGTATGCGATAACTTATGAATTAACGATCGGCATCACTTTTTCTTACCCTGGTCATCCTCCCCTTTTCAGAGGAGGCAAGGGTTACTGCTATTTGTTTAGTTTGCTAAATCTCAATGAGCCTTTCTCTTGAAAATTGCTCATTGCTCATTACTAATTCCTCATTACCTTGTGGTTTCCCCCATTTTCTTCTTGACTTCCAGTGAACTTTAAGATATATAATAAAAATAAATATAGGTCTGCCGGTAAGCGGTTTGCTGCCGCGATCCGGGCAGCAACACAACAAGGAAAAGAGGATATCAGCATGGCAAAGGTCTATTTTACCAGAGAGATCACACCGGAGGCGATGATTCGCCTGTATGAGGCGTTGGGAGTAGAGCTGCCCGGCAAGGTGGCGGTGAAGGTGCATTCCGGCGAAGTGGGGAACCAGAACTTTATCCGTCCGGATTTTATGAAGCCCATGGTGGAGAAGGTACAGGGAACCATTGTGGAGTGCAATACCGCCTATGAAGGAAAGCGCAATACCACGGAAGCCCATTGGGAAACCATGAAGCTTCACGGCTGGACGGAGATCGCCCATGTGGATATTTTAGATGAGGAAGGCGAACTTGAACTGCCCGTGCACGGCGGCAGGCGCATTGACAAAAACTTTGTGGGAGACCACATGAAGAACTATGACTCTCTGCTGGTGCTGTCCCATTTCAAAGGCCACCCCATGGGCGGTTTCGGCGGCGCGCTGAAAAATATTTCCATCGGCCTGGCTTCCGCTCACGGCAAGGCCTATATCCATGGCGCCGGTAAGCCGGAAGATCTGTGGACCGCGGACCACGATTCCTTTTTGGAATCCATGGCGGATTCCGCAAAGACCATCGTGGAATATTTTGCCGGGAAGATCACGTTTCTCAGCATCATGAAAAATATGTCGGTAGACTGCGACTGCTGCGCGGTGGCGGAAGACCCTGCCATTGGGGATATCGGCATTCTGGCGTCTCTCGACCCAGTGGCGCTGGATCAGGCCTGCCTGGACCTGGTCTATGCCAGCAATGACCCCGGCAAGCCCCATCTGCTGGAGCGTATTGAGTCCCGCCACGGTGTGTATACCGTAGAAGTGGCGGAGGATATCGGCGTGGGCAGCCGGAAGTACGAGCTTGTGGAGCTGTAAGCTTTACCGGCTGCTGTGATCGGAATATTTGAGAAGGGGTGAAGTTTCGGTATGGGAAACACAGTAGAACGCTGGGGCTTGTTTGAAGTGGAGATACACGGGCCAAAGGACGGCAATCCCTTTACGGAGCAGCAGCTTACCGCCGTGTTCCGGGGAAAAAACGAGGAGGTAAGGGTTTCCGGGTTTTATGACGGCGAAGGCGTTTATAAGGCGCGCTTTATGCCCTCCTTTGAAGGGGAATACACCTATGAGACCTCCGGAAGCTTTCCGGAGGCGGAAACTGCCGGAAGCTTTCTTGTTACTTCGCCCTCAGAGGGAAATCACGGCCCCATGCGGGTGGTGAATACCTGTCATTTTGCCTATGAGGATACGACGCCCTACTATTCTGTGGGGACAACCTGCTATGCCTGGGCCCACCAGCCGGAGGAGGTTCACAGGCAGACTCTGGAGGAGCTTTCCAAAGGGTATTTTAACAAAATGCGGTTCTGCGTGTTTCCCAAGCACTATATTCACAATTTCCGCGATCCGGAAACCTTTCCCTATGAGGGCACGCCGGTAGATCATTCCAACCTCAGCGAGGAAACCTTCACCTATGAGGCAGATTTTTCCGGGAACGCCTGGGATTTTACCCGTTTCTGCCCGGAGCATTTCCGGCGGATCGAGCGGTGCATTCTGGAGCTTCAGGAGCGGGAGATCGAAGCGGATATTATCGTCATGCACCCCTATGACCGCTGGGGCTTTTCCCAAATGACCAGAGAACAGGACGATCTGTACTGGCGGTATGTGATCGCCCGGTTTTCCGCCTACCGGAATGTATGGTGGAGCCTTGCCAACGAATACGATCTGCTTCGGGCAAAAACAGTAGAGGACTGGGAGCATTACGCCGCTCTGCTCTGCGAGCTGGATCCCTACCATCATTTGCGGAGCATTCACAACTGTATGGCGTTTTACGACCATAGCCGCCCCTGGATCACCCACTGCAGCCTTCAACGCCAGGATCTGTACCGCCATGTGGAATACACAGACGAGTACCGCGTCCGCTGGGGAAAGCCCGTTGTGTGGGATGAAATTTCCTATGAGGGAAATATCGATATGGGCTGGGGCAATATTTCCGGGGAAGAGCTGACCCGCCGGTTTTGGGAGGCCTCTCTCCGGGGCGGCTATGCGGGGCATGGCGAGACCTTTCTGGACCCGGAGCACGATATCCTCTGGTGGAGCCACGGCGGGCCTCTGCACGGAGAAAGCCCGGCAAGGATCCGGTTCCTGCATCAAATTTTGGAGGAAACGCCGGGGTACGGCCTGTGCAGGGGGCAGGGCGCCTTTGATGAAACAGTAGGCGTACCGGATTCTCCGGGCTTCCTGATGGGAGCTGAGGGAGGATATGAAATTCACTATTATGGCTTTGGCAGGCCCTCTTTCCGGGACTTTATCAAGCCGGAGGGCCGCTGGCAGGCTGAAATCATCGATACCTGGGAAATGACCGTCACAGATGCCGGCGTACACAGCGGGAAATTCCGCATCGCGCTGCCGGGGAAGGAATATATGGCGGTTCGTTTGAAAAGAATTGCGGAATAGCAGCAAGGCTGTAACATAAAAAGGCGAACACTTTTTGGTGTTCGCCTTTTGGCTGTTATCATCAAGCTTTTTCAGGGGATCGTAACAGGCCTGCTTCGTTCATGATCTGTTCTTTCATAAATGCCGCTAATTCTGACAGTTCCTGTTCCAGGTTATCCCATCTGTCATCGTATTCGCCCAAATACCCTTTTTCTGC
>CAMVYG010000070.1 GCA_947171615.1 uncultured Clostridia bacterium | reverse complement strand
TCTCTGCACACCGGAATGGCTCGCGGAAAAATTCGGGATCACGCCCGCGCAATATGCGGATTTTAAGTCGCTTACCGGAGATGCGGCAGACGCTATTAAGGGAGCGTCAAATATAGGGCCTAAAACAGCGGCCGCTCTGCTTCAGGAATTCGGAACTCTTGAAAATCTTTTGAAAAATGCTGAAGCTGTCAAAAAGCATTCTGTAAAAAAATCGATTCTGGAAAGCGCTGAAAAACTGAAGATCAATTATGAGCTCATCAAGCTTGACAACACCGCGCCTCTTCCCTTTTCCGCGGAAGAGCTTACATATCGTTTTTTTGAAACCACTACTGCCGAGGTATTACACGGGATCGGGCTGAAATAGACGGTTGCTTCTCCAGAAAGTCAATTAAGCTTATGGCTCAAGATACAACCTCCAGAGAAAGTCCGCCGCTTCCTCAGCATAATCGCTTCCGATCCGTTTACTTACCCGAATTTCAAGAGGCTGCCTATCCTCTGGAAACTCAGGCAGTCCCACTTCCGAAAGGCTGCCGCACACCTCCAGCTCCGGAGAGCCAAAAGGAAGTCCGTTCAGGCTTCTGTCTATTTTCAAACCGGCGCATACCTTTCCGGGGCCATTCAAAAAATTTTTCCGCTGATAGGCGGTAAGGGCTTCCGCTTCCCGTCCAAACCGGTTATACGCCATATGGCTTAGACCATATCGGGGTTCAACGCCCCGAATCAACACCGCGGCAGGCTCCCCTTCCGGCTCCGTTACAAAATTCAGACAGCAATGAAGCCCGTAAATCAAATAGACATAGGCCGTTCCCGGCGGAGCGTACAGCACCTTGGTACGCTCCGTTTTGCGGTAATGATAAGCATGGCACGCCTTATCCATTCGCCCAACATAGGCCTCCGTTTCCGTAATGCGGACCGCCAAAACGGTTTCACCATACCGGCGAATCAAATACTTTCCAAGAAGTGAGCGGGCAATTTTTACCGTATCGCCTGCAAAAAATTCCTGCGCAAGAGCCATTTCTGTGTTTCCTCCGCTTTTTCTTTTACTTAGCTGAAAGTTTTTTACAACCGCTTTTTTGTTATTATACCCCTTTCCGGATGTTTTGTCATTTTCAGTTCTTTCGGAAATTGACAAGCCCTCAACCTGAGTGGTAAGATACTAAAAGCCAAAGCTGAATTTTCTGAGAGGAGAGAATGATATATGGAACTGCAAAAAAGAAAAGAAATTCCTGTAGAGCTGACCTGGGATCTTTCCGCTATTTATCCGAATGAGGCCGCCTGGAAGGCCGATGTGGAAAAGATGGAACTGCTCACTACAAAATTGGAGCAGGACTACCGGGGAAAGCTGACTACGCCGGAGTCTATCAATGCCTGTCTGGATCTCTTCCGGGAGCTGTACGAGCTTTTGATCCCCGCCAGTACTTACCGGGACTTAGCCGCATCGGTAGATTACAGTGACGCCGCGCTTCAGGAAGAAAACGAAAAAATGTCTCAGCTGGTTTCTAAGATCCTCAGCCGCCTAAGCTTTATCAACAGTGAGATCATCCAGCAGGACGAAGCCATTTTACGCGAGGCCATTGCCTCCAGCGGCGGAAACAGCGGCTATCTCAGCGATCTGCTCCGGCAAAAGCCCCATCAGCTCCAACCGGAAACTGAGCGGGTGCTTGCGGCCCTTTCCCCCACCTTTAACACACCCTATCAGGTCTACAACATGGCAAAGCTGGCAGATATGCAGTTCCCGGCTTTTTCTGCCGAGGGACAGGAATTCCCTCTGGGCTATTCCCTTTATGAGGACGATTATGAATACGATCCCCGCACCGAGGTGCGCCGGAACGCTTTCAAGGCTTTTTACGGCAAGCTGCGGGAATATGAAAATGTTACTGCCGCCGCCTATCAAAGCCAGGTGCAGACGGAAAAAACCATTGCCACCCTGCGCGGCTTTTCCTCTGTTTATGATAGTCTACTGTTTGATCAGAAGGTCACAAGGGAGCTATACGACCGACAGATCGATCTCATTATGGAAAAGCTGGCTCCGCACATGCGGAAATACGCAAAACTCCTTCAAAAGGTCCACGGCCTTTCAAACATGACCTATGCCGATCTGAAACTGGCGGTGGACCCGGAATACGACCCCAAGGTGACCATTGAAGAATCCAAGGAATACATTGTAAATGGGCTCTCCGTCATGGGCGGGGACTATCAGGAAATGATCCGTGCCGCTTACCGGGAACGGTGGGTGGATTTTGCGCAGAACCAGGGAAAATCCACCGGCGGCTTCTGCGCCAGCCCCTATGGCAGCCATTCCTTTATTCTTTTGACCTGGCATGACCGGATGTCCGATGTATTTACCCTGGCTCATGAGCTGGGGCACGCAGGGCATTTCAAAAGCTGCAACGCCGCCCAGTCTGTCTTTGACACTGAGGTATCCACCTATTTCGTGGAAGCGCCTTCCACTATGAATGAGCTGCTGATGGCTCACTACATGCTGAAAACCAACCCGGATAAACGGTTCCGGCGGTGGGTTTTAAGCTGTATGATTGGGAACACCTATTATCACAACTTCGTCACGCATCTGCTGGAAGCCGCCTATCAGCGTGAGGTTTACCGAATCATTGACAATGGCGGCAGCGTACAGGCTGAGACCCTGAATCGCCTGATGCGGGAAACCCTTACAAAATTCTGGGGAGACGCTGTGGAGCTGCCTGAGGGCGCTGAGCTTACATGGATGCGCCAGCCCCATTATTACATGGGCCTGTATTCCTATACCTACAGCGCCGGTTTAACCGTGGCAACTCAGGCATGCAAGCGAATTGAGACCGAAGGACAACCTGCCGTGGAGGACTGGAAAAGGGTGCTTGCCGCCGGCAGCACGAAGACACCCCTGGAGCTTGCCAAAATGGCAGGAGTAGATATCTCCACTGACGCTCCCCTGCTGGATACCATAGAAACCATCGGCGGGATCATAGAAGAGATCTGCAGGCTGACGGAGGAACTGAATTAACTAAAATTCCGCTTTGCCCGGCAACTGCGGTAATAAAGGAAGGGACTTCACGTTTTTCCAAAACGTGAAGTCCCTTCCTTTTATAAAAGCTTTACATATAGCAGAAATACACGGTAGTGCCTAAAACAGAATCGTGATAGCTCTGATAAACGCCGCTTCCGGTAACAATGGAATTCTGCCCTATTACATTTGCAGGGCAAATGCTGCCATGCTCCAACAGGTATTTTGCGTTTGCAATGGTTCTGGCGTCCGGCTTCTTATTGATGGAGCCGTCCCAGGTAGGCGAATACTGCCCCGGCTGATAGATAACCTCCCGAATGGTATTGGGATAGTAGGGACTTGCCACCCGGTTCAAAACCACGCTGCCCACCATGCGCTGCACCCAATCGGGAATCCAGGTACAGCCTACCTCAGCATAGATCACTCTGGATAAGAGATCCAGATCCTCCTGAGTATATTTGGGTTTGGCGTCAGCCGCCATGGCCTCTTTGATCTGTGCCGCTGTAGTATAGGTGCTGAAATAAGAGGTCTTTTTCTGAGAAAGTTTGAGTGAATCGATTTTCAGGTTTCTCTGTTTCTCATAGATCGCCCCGACCTGCAATGCATAAGAGCTTCCGTCGTTTAGGGCGCGCTGCATTGCCTGCATATAATCCGTATCAGGATCATAGCCGGTTACACTGACATAATCGCTGAGCCCGGCAGCTGAAGCGGGAATACCTCCCACCAGAAACACGGTCGTTACAAGAGCCGCTATCAGAAACAGTGATAAAATTCGTTTCATTGCGTTTCTTCTCCTTTCCAAGAAGCTGGTATTGCCTTTACTTTGTGCGGAAAAACGGGAAAATATACCAGTATGACTTCTTTTTGGTAAAAATTTATTTTCCTTTCGGTCCACAGCTTCTTTTATCCTGACCGTCTTCCATTTTATGTCACCTTGAACCTGAATTTTGTCAAAGCCTGCTTCGCTTTTCGCCGAAAAAAACGCAAAAAAACAAAGCACCCTGTCTCTCCAAAACGGAAACAGAGTGCTTTGAAAGAAAAAGGGGCTTTTATGCGTTCAAATGATCCAGCAAAGCTTGAAGCATTTCGGGTTTTACACTGTCCCCTGCCATCATCATCACGCCCCGCAGAGGCAAGGCGTTCATCATGGCTTTCATGCCTTCATCGTCAAACATCTCGCCGGCCTCCGGCCCGCCGCCGGGCATCATGGCCTGCATCATCTGCCCCAGCACCTGGGCGCCCTTGGGGTCCGCCATAATATCACCGATCGTACTGTTGACGGTAAAGCGCTTTTCCACCACAGTGGTGGATTCTACATAGACCACGCCGGAAAGCTGAATATCACGGCTTGATTTTCCGATATGGATCGTAAATTCGCCGGTTTCCACACGCCAATCGGAAAGCGCAGTATCATAAAAGGCAAAGGAACGCTTCTCAAGCGTAAAGCTTACCGTTTTTTCCTCACCGGGTGCAAGCTCTACCTTTTCAAAGCCCATAAGCTCTTTTTCCGGGCGGATCACGCTGCTCTCGTTATCCTCTACATAGAGCTGCACGATCTCCTTTCCTGCCCTTTTCCCCACATTCTTTACTTTAACAGAAACCTGAAGCGTATCGGTATCCTTCAGGGATGTTTTATCAAAGGTCAGGCCGCTATAGGCAAATTCCGTATAGCTCAGGCCATGTCCGAAGGGGAACAGCACAGGAAGCTTTTTCTTATCATAGTAGCGATACCCTACAAAGATCCCCTCTCTGTATTCGGTACGGTCTCCTTCTCCGAAATAGTAAAGATACGAAGGGTTATCCTCCAGACGGATCGGGAAGGTTTCCGCCAGCTTGCCGCTGGGGTTTACATCTCCGAAAAGGATATCCACTGTAGCTGCGCCTACGGCCTCGCCGCCTAAATAGGCATATAGTACGGCTTTTACGTCCTGAATCCAGGGCATCTCAATGGGAGCGCCGCAATGCACTACCACTACTGTATTCTTTTGAACCTTTACTACCTCTTCCAACAATTTTTCCTGGCAGGCAGGAATTTTCAGATCTTTCCGGTCAAAACCCTCAGATTCCATGGCATCGGTAATACCGATAAACAGAACGGCGCATTCCGCTTCTTTTGCGGCCTTTACAGCCTCGGCGATCAGCGCATCGTCCGGCTCCTGGGTCTCTGTAGAATAGCCCTGCGCATAGGTCATCCGCAATCCCCGAGCGGCTTCCACAGCGCCTACCACCTTGTAGCTGTTCACGTGGGAGCTGCCGCCGCCCTGAAAGCGGGGCGCTTCGGCAAACTTGCCGATAAAGGCAACCTTCTTTTCTTTGGAAAGAGGCAGAATATTCCCTTCATTCTTCAGGAGAACCATGGATTCCGCCGCCATCTGGCGAGCCTTGGCATGGTGGCGCTCATAATCAAGCTTAATACCGGGAACACGGTTTTCCAAGTAAGCATAAACAAACTTCAGCACGCGCTCTGCGGCAATATCCACATCTTTCTCCGCAAGCGTGCCGTTTTTCACCGCTTCTCTGATCTGTTGAGTCTTGGCGGTACCGGGGCCCGGCATTTCCAGGTCCAGCCCGGCGGCAACACCCAGGGGCCTCTCGTTGACGGCACCCCAATCGCTCATGACAGCGCCCTCAAAGCCCCATTCGTCCCGTAGGATTTCCGTAAGCAGACGATGATTTTCCGAGGCATACGTACCATTCAGCTTATTGTAGGAGCACATAAAAGTCCAGGGCTGGGCCTCCTTTGCCGCCTTTTCAAAGGCAGGGAAGTACAATTCCCGCAAAGTGCGCTCATCCACTACGCTGTCACTAGTCATACGGCGGTGCTCCTGAGAATTGGCGGCAAAATGCTTGATGCTGGTACCAACGTGCTTGCTCTGCACACCCTTGATATACGCCGCAGCCATTTCGCCCGCCACATAAGGATCTTCAGAAAAATACTCAAAATTCCGCCCGCACAAGGGAGAGCGCTTGATATTTACCGCAGGCCCCAGCAAAACGGCAACATCTTCCGCCTGGCACTCTTCCCCCAGGTACTCGCCGGATTCCCGGATCAAGTCTCTGTCAAAGGAAGACGCAATGCAGGAGCCCGTGGGATAGCTGATCGCCTTTACACTGGCGTTTAAGCCCAGATGGTCCGTATCGCCTGCCTGCTTCCGCAAGCCGCAGGGGCCGTCCGTTACCATCACTGCCGGAATTCCCAGGCGTTCTACTCCCCGGGTATGCCAAAAATCAGACCCGGAACAGAGAGACGCTTTTTCTTCCAGTGTCATTTCAGAAACAAGCTTTTTCAAATCCATCTGCTTCACTCTCCAATCAAAGGTATCGTTTAGATATATTGAACCATATTCTGGAAGTAAAGTCAATATTTTTGCTTCTTTCTTACAAAAGGAAATTGATGATCGTACCCGCTAAATGGCAGAGAGCAAACAATACGGAAAACACCATGGCAAATAGATTTTTTCGGTTCCAGGCAAACGCAAAAAAGGAAGCGCAGGGAAAGAGACACAGGGAAAAGATCACCGCCGGAACGGCAATTCCTCTGTAATATAAAAGCCACCCGAGAAAATAGCTGCCGCAGAAAACAACCGCCAACCAAAAAGAGATTCTTTTGTAAGACAGCGCGCCGGAAGAAACATGCTTTACAGCACACAAGGAAAAGACCAACAGAACCTGAAAGCAGGAGGCAGCCAGATCCCAGCTGGGAGTTTTGGAATCCAGCCGCAGTATATCCCTGGGAGCAGGAACGAAGAACCAAATAAAATTCGGAATCATAATGAGAAGAAACAAAGCAAGTCCCCGGAAATCAAAGCCAACACGATAGGCAGATTTCAGCCGTTGAAGCATTTCCCATTCTCCTTTCCGCAAAAATTCCCCAGTAAACAAAAGAAGCGCAAAAGCGCCTCTCTGCCAAGTTATGATTTTGCCAGTTCCTTTACCATGATAAAATCGTCCATCACATAGCCGGAGCCGATATCGGTTTTCACCTTTTCCACCGTGCGGAAGCCATAGTGTTCATACACCTGCACGGCATGAGTATTTCCCTTATTGACCGTCAGGCGGATTTTGGAAAGCCCCTCTTTTCTGGTTTCTTCCTCTACAAGTCTGAAAGCCGCTTTCACAGCGCCCTGTCCCCGAAACTCCGGCAGCAGGTACACCTTACTGAGAAACATTTCCTCCCTTCCCTCATACCGGGGAGCAAAGCCGACAAATCCGGCGTTTTCTCCACCGCACACCATCATATAATAACGGTAATTCAGGGTGTTCATCTGTTCCTTCACCGCATGGGGAGACTGGAATTTTTCCAGCATATATTCCACCTGTCCCTCTGGGACCAGGGAATCATAAGTCAAATGCCAAACCTGTTCCGCAATTTCACACAACGCATAAATTTCTTCTTCTGACTTTACAGGCTTCATTTGAATTTCCATTTGATTTTCTTCCTCTTTTCTCAAACTTTATGATCGTTCACAGTAATTGCCTAAAAAAGAGAACCTTGGCAGCTCATCGTGAAGGGCGCAGATCAGATCCAGTGCTTTCTTTTCGTGGATATTGCCGGTAAAGTCCAAATAAAAATCATAGGTAAAGGCTTTATCCGGAATGGGACGGGACTCGATCTTCGTCATGTTTAACCCGCACATGGCAAACCGTGCCAGCACCGTATGGAGAGCGCCAGGAGTATGGGAAAGGGAAAAACAGAGGCTGATCTTCGTAGCGTCCTCCGGGAAAATGGGATCTTTGGAAATAATGACAAATCTCGTGGTGTTGTCTTTTTCGTCCTGTACCTTTTCTTCCAGAATTTCAAGCCCGTATTTTTGCGCCGCTTCCCGGGAACACAGCGCCCCAACGCCTTCAGGCTTTTGCTCCGCCACATATTTTGCCGCCGCCGCAGTATTGGAAAACTCCACCGCTTTCAAACCGTGGCTTTCCAGATATTCCGCACACTGAGAAAGAGCCTGGGGATGAGATACCACCGAAGTGACCGGCGTTCCCCTTTGGGCTACTGCCAGGCAATGCTCTACCCTTACCGCCTCCGCTCCTACAATAAAGAAACGATAACGAAGGATCAGATCATAAACCCCGGTAACAGAACCGGCAGCGGAATTTTCCACCGGCAGCACACCGAACTGCGTCCGTCCCGCCTTCACATCTTCAAACACCTGCTTCCAGGTAGGCGCAAAAGAAATAGGAACCTTGCCGAAAAAGGAAAGAGCCGCCTGATGGGAATAGGCTCCCTCTACCAGCCCCCCCCCATGGGATTATTCTCCCCCGACCCCCAGACAGACCACACCGCCCGGGCATTCCGGCATTTTACGGGAGGCCTGCCGCTCCAACATACGAAGCTCTTCCCCGCCGGAAAGCAGCTGATGCTGCCGCATTCGGCTGATAGACATGATGGAGCGGTACAGCGCCTCCGCCTCGGCTCCATATTCTCCCCCTTTTTCCCGGATGCTCGCCAAAATTTCCTGCTCCCGTCCGGCGTTCAGCACAGGGGCGCCCGCCTCTTTCTTTAGCGCGGCCACTTTCTCCGAGCAGCGCATCCGCTCCAGAAACAGCGGCAGAAGTCTGCTGTCGATCTCGTCTATTTCCTGCCGTATCTTTCCGAGCTTTTCCTGATATTCAATGGTCTCCATGCTTTCCTCCCGAAATCCCCCACAACGAATTTTGTTCTTCCCTGAATTCGTCCTCCTTAGACTCTCGAAAGACTGACAAACACAGTTCATATACTGGCAAAAGACTTAAAAAAGACGCCGTCAGTAGCTCCGGCAGTCGGGGGCCAAATAATTCCTGCCCAAAATAATTGTCCCAGCCGATGCTGATTTGTTTGCGATTGTACCAGGGATCAATCACCGAACCATAGGAGCCTTTGGGGCGCTTGTACTCCTCTCCCCATAAACGGAAGTTTGCAGGCAAACTCTCCACCAGTTGTTCAAACGCTTTCGGATCATGACGAACTCTCTCACGTAACGCCTTTCCCAGCCTGGCGTTCCTTTCCCAGAAGCCCACGCCATGCGAGGTACCCTCCCGGTTCAGTTCAAACCAGAACACGGGGCCATAATCGGAAGCATTTCTCTCCTGAAGGGAAAACCAGAGGTTGTCCTGATAGGGACCTTTCCCGAACAGGCGTCTGGCGTCCCGATAAATTCGGGAAATATGAAGCCGTAAGTCAGTTTCCGGCAGCTTCTCCTTCAGAAGTCTCTCGGTCTCATAGGCTATAGCCTTAAACGGTTTATCCAACACAGCAATGAATTCTTCCTTGTGCTCCTGAAACCAGGGGCGCTGATTATTCAGGGTAAGCTTCCAGAGAAAATCAACGCTTTGAGGACTCAATAAGTCCATAAGAATCTCCTTTTCATACTATAAATCGACAGAATGCTGAACAGAAAACGGTTTCCCTTTTGCTGCCTTCAAAAAATCACAGCATTCCGCTTCGGGCCAACAGCTCCAAGGAAGCAATGCACGCAGCCGCTTCCACTACAGGAGCCGCTCTGGGAACGATACAGGGATCGTGCCTGCCCTCTATAACAAGCTTTGCGTTTTTCTTCGCATACAGATCAACGGTATCCTGTTCTTTACCAATGGAGGGCGTGGGCTTAAAGGCAGCCTGGAAAACCAGGGGCATTCCGTTGGTAATGCCCCCCAAAATGCCGCCAGAGCGATTGGTGCGGGTCTTTACCTTTCCATCTGCGTCATAATAGAAAGAATCGTTATTCTCACTGCCCTTAAGATAAGCGGCTGAAAAACCCGCGCCGAAATCGACGCCCTTTACCGCCGGGATCCCAAACAAAATAGAAGCGAACAAATTTTCCGCTCCGCCAAACATAGGCTCTCCCGCTCCTGCCGGCATCCCAAGCACGGCACATTCTAC
>CAMVYG010000069.1 GCA_947171615.1 uncultured Clostridia bacterium | reverse complement strand
GACTTGACAACCCGGCTCAGTTTTGATATCCTGTTCATTGGTTAGTTACTCGACTAATTAACCAGATAGGGGGAAAGGCTATGGAGCTGAATTTTAATTCGGAAAAGCCTATTTTCCAGCAGATCGCAGAAGGAATTGAAGACGCTATTCTCACCGGCAGCTTCCCGGAAGAAAGCCAGATTCCCTCCATCACAGAGTTTTCTCTGCGATATACCATTAACCCCGCCACGGCCCTGAAGGGCGTGAATCTTCTGGTGGAAGAAAATATTTTATATAAAAAACGGGGCGTGGGTATGTTCGTTTCTGCCGGCGCGCGGGAGCGGGTGCGGCAAAAGCGTCTGCACAGCTTTACTCCCAATTATGTAACGGCAATGGTAGCCGAAGCCCACCGTTTGGATCTCACCGCCGAGGAGCTTTTCGAGATCATTCAAAAGGAATTTTCCGGCAGAAAATCCCAACGGCAAACCCAGACCGAAAAGGAAGGAGCAGTACGATGAGCATTCTTGTAGAAAATATTTCCAAAAGCTTTCAGCAGACCCAGGCGCTTCAAAATATTTCTCTGAGCTTTGGCGAAGGGAAGATCTGCGGCCTGCTGGGAAGAAACGGAGCGGGAAAATCCACCCTGCTGAATATTATTTCCAACCGGATCTTTCCTGATTCCGGCTCTGTCACTATTGACGGTGCGCCCGCCGCGGAAAACGATTCCGCTCAGTCCAGGCTTTACCTGATGAGTGAAAAGACCTGCTATCCGGAGTCTATGAGAGTGGTGGAGGCTTTCCGGTGGACCCGGAATTTTTACCCAGATTTCGATGAGGACTTTGCCCGAAAGCTGGCGGACAGCTTCCAGTTAAATCTGAAAACAAGGGTCAAAGGGCTTTCCACCGGGTATCTCTCTATTTTTAAGCTTGTAACGGCGCTTTCCGTTAATGTTCCCTATGTGCTGCTGGATGAACCGGTGCTCGGTCTGGACGCCAACCACAGAGAGCTTTTTTATCATATTCTTCTGGCAAAATACGCGGAAAAGCCCTTTACCGCCGTGATCTCCACCCACCTTATTGAAGAGGCGGCCCGGTTCATTGAAGATGTGATCATTATCAAGGAAGGCAAGCTTCTGCGGGACTGCTCCCGGGAAGAGCTTACCGCCGGAGTGTATATGGTATCCGGCAGCGCTCAGTCGGTGGAAGCTTACATAAAGGGCCGGAAGGTGCTGGACGTGGAAGCTATCGGCGGCTTGCGCTCCGCCTGTGTAGAGGGTACGCCGGACAAAGCGGATGCCGGGCCGGAACTGGAATTTTCCGGCGTTGACCTGCAGAAGCTTTTCATTCTGCTGACAAATTCCTGAGGGGAGGCAAGTTATTATGAAACTGTATTCTTCTTTTCGCTATCAGGTTTGTTCCCACAAAAATGATCTGTCTCTTTATTATCTGATCATCCTATGCCTTCATCTTTTGGAAATTGTGGTGGCTGTGCCCATCACCCTGGCCGGCACGGAAAACGGGACAACAGTAATCGCCACCACAAACGGCCTTTCTGCCGTTTCCTGCATGTTTATGATGATTGCTGGCATCTGCTCCTTTCGGGAAAATTTTTCCATGACGCTGCAAAACGGCGTTTCCCGCCGGAGCCTTTTTCTGGGCGGGCTGTGCGCTTCTGCCGTTCTCTCCCTGATCATGTCTGTGATGGATGAGATACTTTGCCTGCTTTTCCAGCTGCTGGATCTGCTGCCCGGGGTTCAATTGGAATCCCACTCCCTGCTGGAAACAACATATTCTTCCGCTCTTTCCGGGCTGCTTCCGGCGCTGACTGCTCTTGCGGCAATACCCTTCAGCTTCTGCCTGCTTCTTGCCTTCTGGGGCCTGGGCTATTTCATCAGCGTGCTGTTCTACCGTTTGGGCAAATTGGGAAGGCTTCTGATCGGCATTGGAAGCGGATTGCTGTTTCTTGCGGGATTGCCGGGAATTTTTGAGCTGTACAGCCGATATCCTCAGTGGCCCATCTGGGCGGTGCTGGAAAATATGCTGTGGAAGCTTTTTCTGCTGGCTTTCGGCGCACCCTGGAACACCGGCGTAAGCTGCCTTGTTCTCTTCGCCGTGTTCAGCTTCTTTACCTGGCTGCTGATGCGCCGTGTGGCGTTAAAAAAGTAAAAATTGGGAATGAACCTGAAAAGGCTTGTGAAGCCCGCGCAGCGCGGCTTTTCACAAGCCTTTTTTCATGGAAGAAGCTTCGGCGTCATAAGGTTATAGGGACGGCCCTGTTGTCCGTTATTTTGGGAGGAAATTTCTGGTTCGCTAAATTATCATATATCACAATGCCCTTTCTAAACAACTAACGACTAAAAACTAAAAAATCCCTGTTGCAAGAATGGCAATTTCCTTGTAAAATAAATAAATATGCGGCGGCTTTCGACAAATTGCGGGCCGCTTACAGAAAGGCGGTCTCACCTTTATGGCACTGGAATTTCCGAAACACCCCTTCCGCACCCACGGCGGAGCGAAGGTTTCTCACTGCAAAAACACCTGGGAGCTCCCTTCCGTCGTGCTGCCTCCCCCGGAAAGGGTCATTCTGCCCATGCAGCAGCATATCGGCGCACCCTGCACCCCCACGGTGCAGAAGGGCGACCATGTCTATCTGGGGCAGGTCATCGGCGACAGTGACGCTTATGTGTCCGCTCCCATCCACACCTCCATCTCCGGTACGGTAACGGAGATCACCAGCGTGATGCTCACCGGCGGACAGATGACCACCGCCGTAGTCATTGATTCCGACGGCAAAATGGAGCGGGACCCCAACATCTACCCGCCCGCCGCCATTCGGGACCGGGAGGAGCTGGCCCAGGCCGCACGCTCCGCCGGACTGGTGGGGCTGGGAGGCGCGGGCTTTCCCGCCCACGTAAAGCTGAATGTGCCGAAGGATAAAACCATCGATACCCTCATCGTAAACGCGGCGGAATGCGAGCCCTATGTGACCGCCGACCACCGGGAGGCTCTGGAAAACGGAAAAAACGTATTGGACGGCATTTACAAGGTAAAAGAAATTTTAGACGTGCACCGGGTCTTTATCGCCATTGAAGACAACAAGCCCGATGTGATCGAAAAGCTGCGGGAGATTGCGGACAATCCGGAAATGGATCCTTTGGACGAAGTACGGGTATTCCCCCTGCGCAGCAGGTACCCCCAAGGAGCGGAAAAGGTGCTGGTGCAGTCCTGCACCGGGCGGCAGATCCCCATGGGAAAGCTGCCTGCCGATGTGGGATGCCTGGTGATGAACATCGCCTCTATTTCTTTCCTGGCAAGCTATATGCGCACCGGAATGCCGCTGACCCAAAAGCGGGTCACTATCGACGGCTCCGCCGTAAGGGAACCGAAAAATGTGATTGTTCCCATAGGTACTCCCATTCGGGACGTAATTGAATTCTGCGGGGGTTACCGGACTGAGCCCAAAAAGCTTTTGATGGGCGGCCCCATGATGGGCATCGCCGTCACCTCCGATGAGCTGCCGGTTTTAAAACAGAACAACGCCATTCTGGCCTTTGACGGGGCCCAGGCCGCCTCTCTGGAGCCTGCAAGCTGTATCCGCTGCGGCAAATGCGTGGAGGCGTGCCCCATGGGGCTGGTACCCACAAAGCTGGAAAAGGCCGTGGAAAAAAAGGATACGGCGGCCCTTCAGGAGCTGGAGATCGGCACCTGTATGGAATGCGGCAGCTGCGCCTTTGCCTGTCCGGCGGGAAGGCGGCTGGTTCAGGCTATCCGGCTGGGAAAAAGCTATCTGAGAAAGTCAGGAGGCAAAGTTTGAAAAATAAATTTTTCAAACCCGGTTTTGCGGCTTTTGCCGCTCAAAAAGCGGCAAAAGCCGCAATTCCCAAGGAAAGGATGCGTTTTGCAGGCTCCGCCTGCAAAAGCTATGGTCATAATATATGGATAAACTAATCGTTTCCTCCTCTCCCCATTTTCATGGAAAACGCACCACCCAGAACATTATGCTGGATGTGATTTTGGCCCTTACCCCCGCCATGATCGCCTCTGTGGTGATTTTCGGTTTTCGGGCCGCGGTGCTGATCCTCACCTGCGTGGCCTCCTGTATTCTCAGCGAATACCTTTCCCGCAGGCTCATGAAGCGTCCCCAAACAGTGGGGGATCTTTCCTGTGTGGTAACGGGAATTCTGCTGGCGCTGAACCTGCCCGTCACCCTCTCCCCTTTGATCGCCGTATTCGGCAGCGTGGTGGCCATCGTGGTGGTAAAGCAGATGTTCGGCGGCATTGGGCAGAATTTTGTAAATCCCGCCCTTACCGCCAGGATCATTCTGATGAACTCCTTCCCCGCCCGCATGACCCACTGGACGGCGGCATTTGACTATTCCGCAGGCGCCGATGCCGTAACTACTGCCACGCCTCTGGTCTCCTTCTGGCAGAACGGCGGCCCGAGTTCTCCCACCGTTTTGGAGCTTTTTCTGGGCGCACACGGCGGCTGCCTGGGGGAAACATGCGCCCTGGCGATCCTCATCGGCGGGCTGTATCTCATAATAAGAAAAGTCATCAGCCCTGTGATCCCTGTCACCTACCTTGCCACTGCGGCGGCGCTTTCCGCCCTTCTTGGCAGGAACCCGCTGATCGACCTGCTTTCCGGCGGGCTGATGCTGGGCGCTTTCTTTATGGCAACGGATTACGCCACCAGCCCCCTGTACTTTAAGGGACGTTTGATCTTTGCCATCGGCTGCGGCATCCTTACCATGGTAATCCGGGAATTCGGCTCTCTGCCCGAGGGCGTTTCCTATTCCATTGTACTGATGAATATTCTCACCCCGCTAATTGAGCGGATCAGCAAGCCCAGGCCCTTCGGCAAGCAAAAGGAACAGAAGAAAAAGGAGGGTTCCCCTCATGAAGCTTAACTTGAAAAGCGTTTTAGCCCCTACGGCGGTGCTGTTTGTCATCTGCGTTGTGGTATCGGCGGCTCTGGCAGGAACGAACCTTTTGACCAAAGATAAGATCGCGAAGGCAGCGGCCAAAAAAGCGGAAGAATCCCGAATGCTGGTTCTGCCGGAAGCAGGTTATTTTGAAGAAGCAGCCGACGGCAGCCATTATATTGGCTGGAATACAGAAGGCGGCAGCGTTATGGGATATGTGTTTGAAAGCTCCGCCAAGGGCTATGGCGGCGACATCAATGTTATGACAGGCATCAATACCGAGGGAAAAATCACCGGGGTCACCATTTTAAGCCACGGTGAAACTCCCGGACTGGGAGCAAATGCCGAAAAAGAAGAATTTCGTGCTCAATTTCTTCAGGATGTGCCGCCCTATGGGCTGGAGCTGGTCAAATATCAGACTCCCTCTGCCGGACAGGTAGAAGCCATCACCGGCGCTTCCATAACCAGCGGCGCTGTGACAAACGCTGTGAATCAGGCGATTGAAAGCTATCAGAACGCCTACGCTTCCGAAGGGAGGAATCAGTGATGGACGGGAAAAGAAGCCTATGGAAAGAATTCACCAAGGGGATTATCAGGGAAAATCCCGTGCTCCGGCTGGTGCTGGGCTGCTGCGCTACCCTGGCAGTGACTACCGCCGCCGGAAACGCCATCGGCATGGGGGCTGCCACCACCTTTGTGCTGGTCTGCTCCAACGCGGTGATCTCCCTTTTGCGGAATGTGATCCCCAGCAAGGTGCGCATTCCCGCTTTTATCACCATTATTGCAGGCTTTGTTACGGTAGTTCAGCTTTTTATCAAGGCCTTCTCCCCCGCGCTGGATACGGCGCTGGGCGTGTTTCTGCCCCTGATCGTGGTAAACTGCATCATTCTGGGACGGGCGGAAATGTTCGCCAGCAAAAACAGGGTGCTGCCCTCCATCATAGACGGTCTCGGCATGGGCGTGGGCTTTACCGCCGCCATGCTGTGCATGGGCATTATCCGGGAGCTGCTGGGCGCAGGCACGGTATTTGGGATCCCCATTCTTTCCCATTTCATGGAGCCTGTGATCATTTTCCTTTTGCCTCCCGGCGGCTTCTTTGTGTTCGGTATGCTGGTGGCTCTCTCGGGTAAGCTTTCCAGAGAAGGAAAAGCGCCGGAGGGCGTGGGCTGCGCAGGCTGTCCCCTGGCCGCTTCTTGCTCAAAGCTTACAGAAAAAGAGCCTTGCACCAAGGGAATGGAGGTTTCTGAATAATGGACGGACAAACCGTAAAAACACTGGTAGCCATTTTTCTGGCCGCCATTCTCACCGAAAACTATGTGCTCAATAAATTTTTGGGCATCTGCCCGTTTCTGGGCGTTTCCAAAAAGCTGGATACCGCCCTTGGCATGAGCTGCGCGGTAACGGTAGTCATGGTGATCGCCACCGCCGTTACCTGGCCGCTGTATACGTATCTGCTGGTACCGGGAGAATTGGAATACTTGCAGACCGTGGTATTTATTCTGGTCATTGCCGCCCTGGTGCAGCTTTTAGAAACTGTTTTGCGGAAATTCATGCCGCCTCTTTACAATTCTCTCGGCATTTATCTGCCCCTTATCACCACCAACTGCGCCGTGCTGGGCGTGACCATGCTGGTGCTGGAAAAAGGTGCGGCGGATCCTTCCTTCGGCTACTTGCAGTCACTGGTAAATGCCCTTGGCTCCGGCGTGGGCTTTCTGGTAGCTATGGTGCTGTTTGCCGGGGTGCGGGAGCGCCTGGAGGAATGCGATATCCCGGAAACCTTCCGGGGACTTCCCATCACGCTGGTGGCGGCCTCTCTGGTAGCCGTATCTTTTCTTGGCTTCGGCGGCGTGGTCGACAGATTACTGTAAGACGCAAGATCAGAACATGATTTTTCGTCCTTCCTGAAACGCAAATCCCTTTACTCACTACGTTCTCTTAGAAAAGGAGAAACCCTATGAATATTATCACTCCCATTCTGATCGTGGGGATCATCGGCCTTCTGGCCGGGGTGGTCCTGGCGGTGGCCTCTATTCTGCTGGCGGTGCCGAAAGACGAAACCGCCGAGGCGCTGGAAGAAATTTTACCCGGAGCCAACTGCGGGGCCTGCGGCTTTTCCGGCTGCTCCGGCTATGCCGCCGCCATGAGCAAGGGCGAAGCCAAACCCGGCCTCTGCTCTCCCGGCGGGGAAGAAACGGCGAAAAAATGCGCGGAGCTTTTAGGCTCCGGCGCTGTTTCCATGGAGTACAAAACCGCCCTGGTGCACTGTATGGGCAGCTATGACAACACCACCGATAAAATGATCTATGACGGCATTGAAAGCTGCTCCGCCGCTGCGTTTCTGGCCGGAGGGATCACCAGCTGCCGGTACGGCTGCATGGGAATGGGCGACTGTGTGCGGGCCTGTGAGTACGGCGCGGTCAGCGTGTGCAACGGCGTGGCGAAGATCGATCCCCAAAAATGCCGGGGCTGCTCCAAATGCGTGGAGGCCTGTCCCAAGGGCATGATCCAGTTCGTTCCCTTAAAAAAACAGGCGGTGGTGCGCTGCTCAAACTGTGATAAGGGAAAAAATACCATGCAGGTCTGCAAGGTGGGCTGCATCGGCTGTAAAAAATGCGAGAAAACCTGCGAAGCCGGAGCCGTTACGGTACAGGACAACCTGGCCCGTGTGGATCCGGATCAATGCACCGGCTGCGGCAAATGCGTGGAAACCTGCCCCCGAAATGTGATCACACTGCTGGAGATTTGAATTTATGAAGAAAAAACTGTGCATTTTTGTAAGCATTCTGCTGCTGGCCGCCGCAGGCGTATGCGCCCTGGTGTTTTGGAAAAAGCCTGCTCCGCCGGTTACCGCAAGGCTTCTGACGGCAACGGATCTTCACTATCTTTCGCCGGAGCTTACCGACCACGGAGAATATTTTAACCTGATGCTGGAGCACGGCGACGGCAAGGCGGTAGAATATTGCGAGGAAATTACAGACGCTTTTGTAGAACAGGTGATCGCAAACAAGCCGGACGCCCTGCTACTTTCCGGCGAGCTTCCAGTCAACGGCGCCCGGACAAGTCATGCGGCCGTGATACAAAAGCTTTCCAAAATAGAAGAAGCGGGAATCCCCGTGCTGGTGATCCCCGGCAACCATGACCTGAAAAACAAAAACGCCGCCTCCTATCAGGGAGACAGCTACACTCTGGTAGACAGCATAAACGCGGAAGAATTTGCGAAGCTTTACAGCGCCTTCGGCTATGAGGAAGCTCTCAGCCGGGACGAAGCCTCTCTAAGCTACATAGCGCAGGTCACGCCGGAGCTTCGCGCATTGTTTTTGGACGTAAACGCCTTCAGTTCGGCCGGCGTTGCAGCAAACGAAACCCTGGAGTGGGCTGAAGAGCAGCTGAAGGCCGCCAAACAACAGGGCTGCCGGGTGCTGGGAGTAAGCCACCAAAACCTGATCGCCCACAGTAATCTTTTTGGCTTCGGCTATGTGATCTCCAACAATACTGAGCCTTTGGAGCTGTATGAAAAATACGGTGTGATCTGCAATCTCAGCGGCCACATGCACATTCAGCACACCGTTCAAAGTGAAGGAGGCCTGCGGGACATTGCCACCTCCTCCCTTTTGATGTGGCCCCTGCAATACGGAGAACTTTCCCTGGAGGGAAATACCGCAAATTACCAGACCATCCCTGTAGATAACCCATTTTCAGAATATGCTTATAACTACCACTGGCAGCACTGCTATTCTCTGGCGGCAGGGGAAAACGACGAACACCCGGAGCTGGGAAAATTTTTCGCCGATATCAATACCGCTTATTTTGCCGGACACGTCACAGAAGAATTGTGGGATGATACCCTGTACCAGGCCATGCAGGAGCAGAGCGGTTTCTCCTCTCAATACATGGCTAGCATTTATGAAGACAGCTTTCAAAACCATCAGGAATTTTCGTTTGAATTCTGATGTCTGCCTACCCATTCCAGCAGCTTTTCATAGTTCTTTTTTCCGGCAGCAATGGCAAGAATCATATCAATCAGTTCCTGCTCATCATATTGGAGCTCTACACCGTTTAACGTGAGAAATACAAGCATGGCATGAGCGCCTATCCGTTTATTGCCGTCTAAAAAGGGATGATTTTCGATCAGGCAATATCCCAAGCGGGCAGCCTGAGATTGCAAGGATGGGTAAAGCGGATCTCCGTCAAAAGTCTGGAAGGGAGCATTAAGCGCAGAATCCAGCATGGCCTCATCCCGCAAGCCTGGATCACCGCCGCTTTCTGCAACAAGCTCTTTGTGCATCAATAAAATTTGTTGCTTTGTCAATCGTATCATTTTGCAAGCGCCTCATAGACTTTTTTGTTTTTCTGCATGATACGCCGGGAAACCGCCAACACATCTTCATCGGGCAAGACGGCTTCCTGTTCCACTTGGCTAAATTCCAAAATCACATACCGCGGCACATTATTTTTCATGATAACCGCAGAACCGTTCTCGTCTACCAATCTCGCCACTCGGGAAAAATTCTGGTTAGCTTCCGTCATAGGAACCATCGTTTTCGTGTTTACTGTCATTTAAAACACCTCCACCGTTATTATATGTAAAAGTTAGGATAAAATCAACCTAAATTTTGCCTAGACTTCAGAAATCAAACAAAACCAGAATGAAACGTACGAAAAAAGAAGCTTCCCGGAGAGGCCCAGCCTATCCAGGAAGCTTTTTTATGCGCACTACTCCGCTTTCTCTTCAGCGCTCAAAAATTTCTCCCGAAAGTATTCACATTTTTCCGCAAATTCTTCCTTGTTTCTGGCGTAGTACAGGATTTCCTTTCCGCTTCCCTGCCGTACCTGAAGGCCTTTCTCCTCTACCAGAGCAATACTCCAGTATTCCCCGTCGCTGTAGGTTAAACCAAAGCTATCGTAGCTTGGCCCCAGTATAAAAGGCATCTCAAAGTAGTCGTCATACCGATATTCCTTCAAATAGGCGATAAAT
>CAMVYG010000068.1 GCA_947171615.1 uncultured Clostridia bacterium | reverse complement strand
TTTTTCTCTTGTTTCCTTTTGGTTTTGGCTTTTTTTTTCTGTGATTTTTTTCATCTTTTTCTTGGAATTTTCTCAGGAATCCTCTGGCTTTTTTTCCATGAAAAAATACTCCTTAACTACAGAATATGAAAAATCCACAAAATGTTGTACGGGGCGTTTTATTTCATTCAAACGGGTAGTAGTCCGCCCGGCTGAAAAGGCCAAAACATCTTCTATACAATCCGTATTTTTTCAAAAAATCCCGGCTTTTTTCGGGATTTCTCCATTGACATTGTAAATTTTATCTCCTATAATAGCATTGAGTAGTTATGTAACTTGGATTTTTCCCGTTTTTCCACTCTTTTCCTCTGTTGTCACACATTGTTTCAGCATATAAAAAAGCGTGAAAAACGGTTTTTGGATTTTACGGAATTTCCATACACACAAGCAAGGAGGGAATCTGTTTTGAAACAAACTTCTCATCATCCATCTGGTGGAAAGCTTCGCGGCCTGTTTTGTCTGGGCCTTGCCGCCGCTTTGGCTGGCGGGATTGCCCTGAACAGCACCGCCGCCGGTACTGCACCCAGGCAGTACGACATTGCCGTGTGGAGCTCTTCCACCCACACCGCCGCTTTGTCCGGCGATGAACTGTATTTCTGGGGAACCAACGAAAACGGTCAGTTCCCCGGCTCCGGGGTGGATTTCTCCACCGAGCCCGTTCTTCTGCAGGAGGGCGTTCAGGATGCCGCCGTATCAAAGGACCGCACCCTGACGGTATCGAAAGAAGGCGAGCTTCGCTCCTTCGGCGTTGAGCCCGCCACAGGCGCTTCTTCCTCCAAGGAAGGTACGCTGCTGGCGAAAGACGCCGTGCAGGTAGAGGCAGCGGACGGCTACGCCGCTTACATTGACAAAAACGGCTCTCTTTATACCTGGGGGCAAAATGAGCTTTCCCAGTTGGGCAACAGCTCTGAAGAACCTGTGAAAAAGCCCCTTCAGATTCTGGACGGCGGCGTAAAGAAAGTCAGCCTCGGAAACACCTTTGGCCTGGCTTTGATGGAAGATTCTTCTGTATACGCCTGGGGTGATGTTTCCTGCCTGCTGCCGGAAAGCGGCGGAAAGCCCTCCGAAGAGCTGGTTTCCAGCCCTGTGCAGGTCGCCGAGGGCATCAAGGACATCAGCGCCGGAAGAACCCATGGCTGTCTGCTGAAAAAGGACGGTTCTCTGTGGACCTTCGGCGATAACGCCTATGGCCAGACCGGTGTGGAGGGCGAGCTTTACTGCGGCCTTACCCAGATCATGACCGGGATCCGCAGCATCAGCGCCGGCTCTTATCACAATTTTGCCGTTTCCAATGACGGTTCCGTGTACGCCTGGGGCTACGGTTTGTCCGGTCAGCTGGGCAGCGGCGCTGTTACTTCCTACAGCAAGCCCGTTGAAACCACCTTTAATTATGTACAGGTATTCGCCTGTAACGATAATACCTTCGGTGTATCCCGGAACGGTTCTCTGTATTCCTTCGGCAATAACATCAACTACCGCCTGGGTAAGTCCAACGGCACGGACTCTCTGAGTCCCGCCCGAATTCTTGACCAGGAAATGAACTGGGTCTATACCGATGACCCGGAGGCGGAGATGCCTTCTGATGGCGAGAATGAGAACAACGATCCTGTTGTTCCCGCTCCGGCGCCCGGCAACGGCGATGAGGACAATATCGTGAAAGAGCCCGAAATTGTCAGCGTGCCCTTTGTCAGCGGCTATGAGGACGGCACCTTCCAGCCCGCCAAGAATGTTACCAGGGCCGAGTTCCTGCGTATGCTGGTTTCCGCGCTCTGCGAGGAGTATGATCCCAAGCACGATTACGGCACCTGCTCTTACTCGGATATTCCCTTGGGCAGATGGTATGAAAATTATATCGCCTTCGCGGAGCAGAAGGGTCTGATCGCAGGCTATGAGGACGGCACCTTCCGTCCCGAGGCCTCTATCACCCGTGCCGAGGCCAGCAGCATGACAGCGGCCATCTTGAAGCTTGATACCACTTCCGCTCCCTCCGCCGGCTTTACGGATGTAGGCGTTAAGAACTGGGCGGCTCCGGCCATCAACGCTCTGGTGGAAAAGGGAATTCTCCACGGCGACGGCAACGGCAAGTTCCGTCCGAACAGCCCCATTACCCGTTCCGAAGCCGTGATCGTAGCCGCTTCCGCCGCGGGCTTCCAGCCTGATGCCGATACCGCCGCCAGCCTGGTAAAGAGCTTCCCGGAGAGTCCCTTCCAGGATGTTTCCACGGAAAAGGGCTACTATGTGTATCTGCTTCGCGCAGTAGGCTATGTAGAGTAATTCCGATTTTTCTGATGAAGCAATCTTTCATTTCTTTATGATTTTCAAAAAGCCTGTGACACCTTTTGGCTGTCACAGGCTTTTTTTCTGCTTCGCATTGCATTATAGCAAGGAAAATGGTATACTGGTTTCCATATCAGCGATTTGAAAAAGACTTCCGGGTCACCCGGAACAGCTTTTTTCGGACAAAGGAGCGGGTACACATGAATCAGTCAGAAAAAACCATGGAAAAAGTAGTGAACCTCTGCAAAACCAGAGGCTTCATTTTCCCCGGCAGCGATATTTACGGCGGCCTTGCCAATACCTGGGATTACGGTCCTCTTGGCGCAAGGCTCAAGAACAATGTAAAGGATACCTGGCGCAAGCGCTTTATTCAGGAGCGGAAAAACAGCTATGAGGTAGATGCCGATATCCTCATGCACCCCAGAGTATGGGAGGCTAGCGGCCATGTGGCTTCCTTCTCCGACCCCCTTCTGGACTGCAAGGAGTGCAAAATGCGCCACCGGGCGGATAATCTCATTGATGATTTTGATCCCGAAGCCCATGCCGACGGTATGACGAAGGAAGAAATGTTCCAGTATATCAAGGATCATCACATTCCCTGCCCCAACTGCGGCAAGCATAATTTTACCGATATCCGGGAATTTAACCTGATGTTCCAAACCTACCGGGGCGTGACCAACGACAGCAAAAGCATCATTTACCTGCGCCCGGAAAACGCCCAGGGGGAATATGTGAATTTCCTGAATGTTCAGCGCACCATGCGGGCAAAGCTGCCCTTTTCCATCGGGCAGATCGGCAAAGCCTTCCGCAATGAGATCACCCCCGGCAATTTCACCTTCCGCACCATTGAATTCGAGCAGATGGAATTCCAGACCTTCTGTAAGGAGGGCTCGGACGAGGAGCTGTACGCCTACTTTAAGGAGTATGGCAGGAAATATTTTGAAGATCTGGGCCTTCCGGCGGAGCGCCTGCGTTTCCATGACCATGAGAAGCTGGCCCACTATGCCAAGGCGGCCTGTGACATTGAATTCCTGTTCCCCTTTGGCTGGGGCGAGATCAACGGCACCCACAACCGCACGAATTTTGACCTGACCCGCCACCAGGAATACAGCGGCCAGAAGCAGGAATATCTTGACCCGGAAACCAACGAAAAGTTTATTCCTTATATTATCGAATCCACCTATGGGCTGGACAGAACGGTGCTGGCCCTGCTGTGCGAGGCCTATGACGAAGAGATGCTGGACGCGGAAAAGAACGACAGCCGGGTAGTCCTGCACCTGCGCCCGGCCATTGCTCCCTATAAGGCCGCCGTGCTGCCTCTTTCCAAGAAGCTGGGGCCGAAGGCACTGGAAATTCGGGATCTGCTTTCCAGGCATTTCATGACCGATTATGACGAAACCGGCTCCATCGGCAAGCGCTACCGCCGGGAAGATGAGATCGGCACGCCCTTCTGCATCACAGTAGATTTCCAAACCGTGGGAGACGAGGAAACCCCTGCCGACAACTGTGTTACCGTTCGCGACCGGGATTCCATGGAGCAGGTGCGTATGCCCATTGAAGCCCTTGTGCCCTATTTGGAAGAACGGATCATCTTTTAAATTTTAGACTAAGGGCCATTTGAAAATTTGCAAAATGTGCTTCATTGTTCCGGGAGAAGGAAAACCTTCTCCCGGAATTGTTCTAGGTACTATCGCTTAACAAGAGAAAGTGCGGTTATAGGTGTAAAAAGGGCGATGGTATATTTTCTGAAGGAGACGAACATTTCATGAAAATCGATCGTTTGCTGGGAATCCTGGCGGCTTTATTGCGCCGGGACAAAGTTACCGCTCCTTTTCTGGCGGAAAAATTTGAAGTATCCCGGCGCACCATCAGCCGGGATATTGAAGCCCTGTGCATGGCCGGGATCCCCATTGTCACCGAGCAGGGCAGAAACGGCGGAATCTCCATTGCCCCGGGCTACACCCTTCCAAAACAGCTTTTAACAGAGGAGGAGCTTCATGCCATTCTTTCCGGAATTCGGGGAATTGACAGCGTTTCTCCCTCCCCCCACCAGGCAGTTCTGGAGGAAAAGCTTTCTTCTTCAAGAGAGAATCCTTCTCCCCTGCTGATCGATCTTGCTTCTCATTACAGGGGAAGCCTGACGGAAAAGATCTCCCTTCTTCGCCGGGCGATCCACAGCTCGCTGCTTGTCACCTTCCGCTATTATTCGGAAAAGGGAGAATCCCTGCGCACAGCGGAGCCTTACCATGTGGTTTTTCAGTGGGGCGACTGGTATTTGTTGGCCTGGTGTACAAAACGAAAAGATTTTCGGCTCTTTAAGCTTTCCCGGCTGTGGGAGCTGCAGATCGCTTCCACCGGCTTTTCCCCCCGAAAAGTACCGAAGGAAAGGATGGCCTTTGAGCAAACCTGGCAGGAAAACTACCGGCTGGAGGCTGTTTTTGATCCCACGGTGAAATACCGTCTCATTGAAGAATACGGCCCCAGCTGCTTTTCCGCGGAGCCGGACGGCCGCCTGAGGTTTTCCGTAGATTTTACCTTTTACAGCACTATGCTCTCCTGGGTGCTTTCCTTTGGAAGCAAAGCCGAGGTGCTTTCTCCTCCGGAGCTGCGGGAAGACTTAAAAAAACAGGGAGAGTTTTTTCTTTCCCGCTATTCAAAACAGGACAGTTAGCTGTCCTGTTTTTTCTGTTATTCTGAGGCGTAAAAACGCCGAAGTATCTCGACCAGAAGAAACGGCGCGTAAAAAGAGAACTTTGCACCTGCCGGTAAGCGTTAATCGAGATCCTTCAGCACTTCATGGAGACTCCCAAAGTCTTCGTCTCAGAGATAACAGCGGCATATCGCTGACCTCTAATTTGAATCACAAAGGAATGGTGTAAAATGAGTACTTTAAAACCTGAAATCACCGCATACTGCGGGCTGGACTGCATCGGCTGTGAATTCGTGGAAAGCTGCCGCTGCGGCGGGTGTATCGCCACCAAGGGCCGGCCCTTCCATGTTTCTCCGGAGCAGGAGCCCTGCCCCGTTGCAAAATGCGCCATAAACAAAGGGGTTGCCTTTTGCGGAGATTGCAGGGAATTCCCCTGCGGGCTGCTGGAAAGCTTCTCCAACGATCCCGAGCATGGCGATACGCCTCCGGGCGCCAGAATCTGCCGCTGCCGGGAGCTCAAAGCAGCCTTAGACCGAAAAAACAGTATCGGGTAACACAGGCGTTTTTCAGAAGCTGTACCGATAGGAATGGTGGGAAAACATTCGAGGAAATCCCATGGGCTTCAAGGCAAAAACCGCAAGAAAACCTATCGGTTTTCGAGGATTTTTAACACAGAAGCCCGCTGGATTTCCCGAAAGGATTTCTGCCACGTCCTATTGGTACGGCTTCTTAGTCCCTTCATCAAAGAACGCAGCTTTTCTACCGATGCTGGCAACTCCTCCTGCTTCCATGCCAAGCCGTCAACGAAAAAGCCCCCTGCCTTTTTCCAATATCCAGCACCCAGAATCTAGTATCCAGCACCCCACATTTGGGGCTTGTTTTCCTAAATTTCGGAAAACACCCCTAAATTTTGTGAGTTACGGAAGAAAAAAGATTGAATCGTGTCGCTTTCTGTGATAGAATGAAACAGTATAAGTAGGCGTATGCTCTTCTGGCAGGAGGTATCTTCATGGTCCCCAAACGGCGCCGCTTTGCAGTGCTGCTTGGCTCGCTGCTTTTCGCGGCTTCTATCCTGAGCGTTCCCGCCCTCGCTACAGAGGAAGGCGGGTTTGTTCCTTATACGGAAAACGGGGATAATGGGGCCATTGTTTTTCCCACAAATCCAGCGCCGCCTACTCCCACGCCGGAGCCTACTCCTACCCCCACTCCTGTTCCCACGCCGGAACCCACGCCCGTACCAACCCCGGAGCCTACTCCTGTGGTAGATCCCACTCCTTCTGAGGATCCCGACGACGACCCGCCCTATGTTCCCGATAATCCTACTCCCAGGCCTTCTACGGGGCCAAATAACGGAGGAACGGTTACTACCCCTGCTCCTACGCCACATCCCTCCAATCGGCCGGTTCCTACAGAACAGCCTGTGATCCAGCGTCCTGTTGTTACACCAAAACCTGATGGCCCTGTTGTCTCTTCTCCGGAAATAATAGATGACGGCACCAATTACGTTACATTTGCCCAGCTGAATGTGAAAAATAATTCCTTAGCCATCGCACTGTTTTACGGTGGTCTGGCCTGTGCGGTATTGGGTACGGCAGGATTGATCTTTTTTCTGGTGCGTTTTCTGCAAAAGCGCCGTCGAGACGAAAAAGCAGCGATTTTTCGGGAAATTGAAGCGGCAGAAAACCGGCAGCATACCAACCGGGTTCCCAGCGGTACTCCGGAACTGATGGTATCTCCGAATCACGGTCATCCCACACCGCATCCTTCGCAAAGCAGGGAACATTCCCCTCATCCTCAAACACCCGCTCCCAGGCAGCACTCCGCTGCTCCGGCCGCTCAGCATCCTTCTTCTCCCCATCCCACTTCTTTGGAGGAAGAGCATCCCTTCTCTGCTACCCGCAGGAATACTCCGCATGTCCCCGCGGCCTCTTCTACCAGGCCTCAAACCGGGCCGAACGCTCCGCTTGTTCCTATGCAGGCCTCCATGTATACAGAAGAGTTTTCTCTGACTGCCGAGGAGCCTGCCGCTCCCCCAAAACCGCAGATGGCTTCCCGGCTTCGCCAGTCTGCCCAGCACCCGGCGGAAAAACAGGCCGGTTTGGAAAAGAAAGCTTCCACCTCTGAGACAAAAGCCCAGAAACCGGAGGCTTCTGAATCCGTTTCATCTTCGGAGAAAGCTCCCAAGCCTGAAAAGACCAAAGCTTCCACGAAGGAAAAGGCAGAAGCACCGAAACAGGAAGCACCGAAACAGGAAGCGCCGAAAAAGCCGAAGGCAGAAAAAGAGACCGAACCTTCAGACGCGCAAATTCCCGGCCAGATGAGCCTGCTGGATTAGGCGCCGGTTTTCATGATTCGTCGGGAAACAGAAAGCGTTTTTAACCCCCAGGAGGGCTATGCCTTCCTGGGGGTTTTTCATGCCTGAAGCACTCCGCCTTAAAGGAGCAATGGCAATAAATGTGAAAGCCTGACATCTGTTGAGTGCGAAATGATAACTTATCGCTCTGTGCCTATTGCCATTACTAAAAGAAAAAAGCCTTCGGGTTTTCCCGAAGACTCTCGATGACTTTGAAACAGCCGCGAAAGACTTTTTATAAAACTTATTGCGCATTACTTTTCCCGATTTCCGCGATTTTCAGCACCGGTGCGGCCAAATACTTATTGCACAGCGGCAGCAGGGGGCCGGTGCCGAAGGCCATGATCAGCGTACCCAGCCCGATCCTTGCTCCACACAGAAAGCCGACCCCGACGCAGAAGATATCGCTGATAATGCGCCACCAGCGAAAGGGAATTTTCGTTTTATTGGGGACGATAAAGGAAATGCAGTCATAGGGAGCCATCCCTAAATTGGAGGTAACATAAAAGGAACAGCCGATGATCTGCAGCGCCACGCCGCCCAGAGTAAACAGCAGCCGCGCCCACAGGGGCAGTGTTTCTGAAGTGACCAGCTTTCCCAGAAGGGGATTAAAAAAATCGGCGGAAAAGCCTACCAGAAACATATTTCCCAGGGTGCCGAGCCCCAGCATGGAGCGGTCAAAAAACAGCACGATTACCAGTAAAATACCGTTAAAGATCGCCTGCCACACGCCAAAGGTCAGCCCCAGCCGGGAGGAAATTCCCAGGTTGATGGTGGAAAACGGATCAGCGCCCATTGCGCCCAGCAAAAACAAACTGACGCCCAGCCCCATGACGACCACCGCCAGCAGCATGGCGAAAATGCGCTGGGGCAACCGCTGCCCGGCATATTTTCCCGTATAGTTCTTGATAATAAAAGGCATAGGCTTGATTCCTTTCCTGGAAAAATCCCAAAGGCTCCCAACGCAAATGAAAGTACACAGCACATAAAAGAGAAGACCTAACCTGGCCTTGAACTATGCGGCTCTTTCTGCTTGCCGAGGGTCAGACCTCAGAGGCGGCGGGAGAAAAGGGCATTTTGGAAGGAGCTGTTTCCTGCTCCTGCTCTCTTGCCACAGCCAGCATCAGCTTAATGCGGTTTTCCTGGTTCACCCTGGTGGCGCTGGGGTCGTAATCGATGGGAACGATATTGGCCTCCGGGTAAATGCCTTTTACCTTGCGGATCATGCCCTTTCCCACAATGTGGTTGGGCAGGCAGCCGAAGGGCTGGGTGCACACCACGTTTCCATAGCCGCTTTCGATCAGCTCCATCACCTCTGCCGTAAGGAGCCAGCCCTCTCCCATTTTACAGCCGTAGCCGATGACGTTTCCGGCCAGCGCCTTCAAATGGCTGTAGGGGGCAGGGGCGGTAAATTGGGGAAATTTTTTCACAGCGGCGATCAAATCGGTCTCAAATTTTGTAAAATACCATTTCAGCATGGTGCAAAGCTGCTTTTTGGCGGGGTTTCCGCCGTACAGGGCAATGTCCTCCAGGCGGTTATCCACCTTGAAGATCATAAAGGACAAAATGCCCGGCACCATGGTTTCACAGCCCTGCTCAAAGAGAAATTCCTCCAGGCTGTTATTGGCCAGAGGCGAATATTTTACATAGATCTCCCCTACAATGCCTACCTTGGTCTTTTTTATGTCCCGCAGGGGGATATCCGCAAAGGACTGGGCGATGGTATCGAAGTACTGGTGTACCTCCCGCTGGGTAAAGGCCTTTCCCTGCTCAAAGAGCTTCGTCAGGGTGGAGATCCAGTGCTCCACCAAGGCATCGCTTGCGCCCTGTGTCACCTCATAAGGCTTGGTCTGATTTTTCAGGAGCATCAGCAGATCGCCGTAGGTCAGGGCGGCAATGGCCCTGCGCAGCAGGGGAAGGGTGATCTGAAAGCCGGAATTGCTTTCCAGCCCGGAAAGGTTCAGGGAAATGACGGGGATGTAATCCAGCCCATCCTTCTTCAGCGCCTTACGGAGCAGATGGATGTAGTTGGAGGCCCGGCAGCCGCCGCCGGTCTGGGTCATGATTAGCGCTACCTTGTGCAGATCGTACTTTCCGCTGTGCAGAGCGTGCATCATCTGCCCGATGGAAAGCAGGGCGGGGTAGCAGGTATCGTTGTGCACATATTTCAGGCCTTCGTCCACGATCTCCCGGCCGGTGGTGCGCAGCAGATCAATGTGGTAGCCGAAGCTTTCCAGCACATTTTTAATGAGCTCAAAGTGAAGGGGAGCCATGTTGGGAGTGATGATGGTATACTCCTTCTTCATCTCCCTGGTAAATTCCACTCTGTTCTTTTCATCAGCCATAGGATGGTCACTTTCCTTTGTTAGTTTAATTGCTTACCGGAGAACGAATGGGCGTTTGCACTAATTTATAATTTATTTAGCTGCCCTCTATCGCTCACTGTCATCCTGAAGCACGAAGTGCTGAAGGATCTCGGTTATTGCTTACCGGAGGGATATTAAGATACTCTTTTTATTCGTTGGTTTCATCTAGTCGAGATTCTTCGTCACGAAGAAGCAACGCTTCTTTTCGTTCCTCAGAATGACAGT